>NZ_JBXAST010000014.1:0-64943 GCF_058809645.1 Azospira sp. MPR-E4
CTTCCGCCGCTTGCCGGCCGCCCTCCTGGCCGCCCTCTCCCTGATCGCCGGCCCGGCCCTGGCCCAGGTGAGGATCGGCGTCATCGCCTCCTCCACCGGCGTCACCGCCCAGGTGGGCATTCCCCAGAAGAACAGCGTGGCCCTGCTGCCGGCGGAAATCGGTGGACAGAAGGTGGAATACATCGTCCTCGACGACGCCTCCGACCCCACCAATGCGGTCACCGCGGTGAAGAAGCTGATCGGCGAGCACAAGGTGGATGCCCTGATCGGCCCCACCACCAGCCCCGCCGCCCTGGCCATGCTCGATTTCGTCGCCGAGGCCAAGACGCCCCTGGTCACCACCGTGGGTTCCTCGGCCATCGTCCAGCCCATGGACGAGAAGAAGAAGTGGGTGTTCAAGACCACCCAGAACGACGACCTCATCGCCGAGGCGGTGATCGCCCACATGCAGGCCGGCGGCGTCAGGAGCGTGGGCTTCATCGGCTTCAACGACCCCTACGGTGAGAACTGGCACAAGGTCTTTGCCGCCCTGGCGGAGAAGGCGGGCATCCGCCTGGTGGCCAGCGAGCGCTTCGTGCGCACCGACCAGTCGGTGATCGGCCAGGCCTTGAAGCTCATCAGCGCCAAACCCGACGCCATTTTCATCGCCGCCACCGGCGGCCCCGCCGTGCTGCCCCAGGCCACCCTGCTGGAGAAGGGCTACAAGGGCCGTCTCTACCAGACCCACGGCGTCGCCACCAACGACTTCATCAAGCTGGGCGGCAAGGCCGTGGAAGGCACCCTGATGGCCGGCGGACCCCTGCTGGTGGCCGACGGCCTCAAGGACGGCAACCCGATCAAGGCCGTCGCCCAGGGCTACATCCGGGCCTACGAGGGCCGCTACGGCGCCGGCACCATGTCCACCTTCGGCGCCAATACCTACGATGCGGGCCTGCTGTTGCAGAAGGCCATTCCCCTGGCCCTGAAGAAGGGGCATCCGGGCACGGCGGAGTTCCGCACCGCCCTGCGCGACGCCCTGGAACAGTCGAAGGAAGTGGTGGGCGCCCAGGGGGTCTTCAACATGACCCCGGCCAACCATAACGGCATGGATCAGCGGGCCCGGCTAATGATGACGGTGAAGAACGGCCGCTGGATGCCCCTCCCCTGAAGATGCCGGGGGATTCCCGGGGCGCCGGGCTAAATGGGCCTACATGTGACGAAAGTCATATATTGCCCGGATAATCGGCGCTATAAACCCAGCATCGGGCCTGATCGGGCCAGCAACAGGGTGGAAGGGGCAATTCATGGCGAAAGCGAAGACTGGCGCGGCGTTTGGCGCCTCCTTTCGCCGTCTGGGAGCGGGCGGCTACGCCCTGCTGGCCACGGTGCTGCTGGTGGGCAGCATCCTGGCCCTGCTCCTCGGCCAGCTGGAGGTGGACCGCCGCACCAGCGAGGCCCGCACCCAGGCCACCGCCGAACTGGCCGCCGTGCGGGCCCGGCTGGAGGGCCAGATCATGGCCACCTTCAGCATCACCGAAGGCATCGTGCACCTGCTGCGCCACGACGGCAGCATCTCCCCCGAGCGCTTCGCCGGCATGGCCTCCCAGGCCATCGCCGCCGTACCCCACATCCGCAACATCGCCCTGGCACCGGATGACGTCATCCGCCAGGTCTATCCCCTGGCCGGCAACGAGCGGGCCCTGGGCTTCGCCTACAGCACCCGGCCGGAGCAGTTCGCCACGGTGCGCCGTGCCCGGGAACTGGGCGGCCCCCTCCTGGCCGGCCCGGTGGATCTGGTCCAGGGCGGCCGCGCCCTGATCCACCGGCGGCCGGTGTTCATCACCGACAAGGCCGGCGGCAGCCGCTATTGGGGCGTGGCCTCCATAGTGGCCGACGTGGATCGCCTGCTCAACGTCGGCGGCATCGGGCGGGAAGGCCCCCTCAACCTGGCCCTGCGCGGCCGGGACGGGGACGGCGCCGACGGCGGCATGATCTGGGGCGACAGTACGGTATTCGGCCAGCAGCCGGTGCTGATGAACGTCAGCGTGCCGGGCGGCACCTGGCAGCTGGCGGGCCTGCCCAAGGCGGGCTGGCCCAGCACCAATCTGCTGCACTCACCCCTGTTCCTGGTGGCCCTGACCAACACCCTGCTGCTGCTCTATTTCGTCGCCCAGCTGATGGGGCGCAACAGCTTCATCCGCGAGCGCAATGCGGAACTGTCCCGGGAAATCGCCGAGCGCAAGGAAATCCAGGCCTCCCTGGCCCAGAGCGAGGGGCGCTTCCGCACCCTCTTCGAACATTCCCCCGACCCCACCTGGATCGTCCGCCAGGGCTGCTTCTCCGAGGCCAATGCGGCGGCCCTGGAGATGTTCGGCTTCAAGGACTTTTCCCAGTTCCGGGGCATTTCCCCCATCGACCTGTCTCCGGCCCGGCAGCCCGACGGCCAGACCTCGGCGGAGAAGGCCAAGGCCATGATGGAAATCGCCGTGGCCCGGGGCCTGCACCGCTTCGAATGGACCCACCAGCGCTGCGACGGCAGCCTGTTCCCGGCGGAAGTGACCCTCAGCGCCATGCAGCTCAACGAGCTGCCGGTGCTCCATGCCGTGGTGCGCGACATTTCCGAGCGCAAGCAGGCCGAGGCGGAACTGGAGCGGCAGCGCAGCCTGCTCGGCGCCATCGTGGACCATGCCCCCTCCCTGATCTACATGTTCGACACGGAGGGCCGCCTGCGCCTGGGCAACCGCCTCTTCGAAAAGGTGGTCGGCCGCCCCCGCGCCTCCATGGAAGGGCTACTGCGGGAAAGCTTCATGTCCCCCGCCCTGGCTTTGCAGCACCGGCACAACGACGAACTGGTGATGCAGGCGGGCAAACCCATGCGCTTCGAGGAACAGGCCCTGGACGGCGGCGTGGCGCGCACCTACCTCACCACCAAATGCCCGCTGCCGGCACCGGACGGCAGCCTGCGCGGCGTCCTCGGCATTTCCACCGACATCACGGAAATCAAGCAGACCACGGAACAGCTGCGCCTGGCCGGAGTGGTCATGGAGAACACCGCCGACGGGGTCATGATCACCGACGCCCGGGGCGTCATCCTCTCGGTGAACAAAGCCTTCACCGACATCACCGGCTACACCGCCGCCGAAGCCCTGGGCCAGCTGCCCAGCCTGCTGCGTTCGGACCGCCAGGAACCGGAGTTCTACCGCCTGATGTGGGAGACCCTGGCCAGCACCGGCATCTGGCGCGGCGAGATCTGGAACCGGCGCAAGAACGGCGCCCTCTTCCCCGAGTGGCTGACCATCAATGCCGTGCTCGACCAGGAGGGCAAGCCGGTCAATTACGTCGGCGTCTTCTCCGACATTTCCGCCATCAAGCATTCCCAGGACGAACTGGAGCGGCTGGCCCATTTCGACCCCCTCACCGGCCTGCCCAACCGCACCCTCTTCCACGACCGCCTGCAGCACGCCCTGGAGCGGGCACAGCGCTACGGCCAGGAACTGGCGGTGCTGCTGCTGGACCTGGACGGCTTCAAGACGGTGAACGACAGCCTGGGCCACCCCACCGGCGACCTGCTGCTGCAGCAGGCGGCCCACCGCTTCAAGGAATGCGTGCGGGTGGAGGACACGGTGTCCCGCCTGGGAGGCGACGAGTTCGCCATCATCCTCAACAACCTGGCCCAGGGCACCGACGCCATCAGTGTGGTGAAGAAGCTGCTGCAGGCCCTGCAGGAACCCTTCGACCTGGACGGTACCGCCGCCCTGGTCACCACCAGCATCGGCATCGCCATCGCCCCCCTCGACGGCGACACGCCCGAAGCCCTGGTGCGCAATGCCGACACCGCCATGTACGGGGCCAAGGAAGGGGGCCGCAACAGCTACCGCTTCTACCAAGCCGACATGACCCGCCGCGCCCAGGAACGGCTGACCCAGGAACGCTCCCTGCGCCGGGCCCTGGAAGAGGGCGAGTTCGAGGTCTGGTACCAGCCCAAGCTGGAACTGGCCGACGGCAGCCTGTGCGGCGCCGAGGCCCTGCTGCGCTGGCGCGACCCGGCCCGGGGCCTGGTGTCGCCGGCCGAGTTCATCCCCCTGGCCGAACGCACCGGACTGATCGTGCCCATCGGCGAACTGGTGCTCGACCAGGTCTGCCGCCAGGCCCGCCAGTGGGCGGACCGGGGCCTGCTGGCCGGGCGCATCGCCGTCAATGTGGCGGCCCTGCAGATCGAGCGCAGCGACTATGCGGCGACCCTGCGCCAAGCCCTGGAAAAGCACGGTCTGCCGGCCACGGCCCTGGAGGTGGAAGTGACCGAAAGCCTGATCATGGAAAGCCCGAACCATGCCCGGCAGGTGCTGTGCGACATCCAGACCCTGGGGGTGACCACGGCGGTGGACGACTTCGGCACCGGCTATTCCTCCCTGGCCTATCTCAAGGTGCTGCCCATCAACCACCTGAAGATCGACCGGGCCTTCGTCGCCGACCTGCCCCACAACCTCAACGACGTGGCCATCGCCCGCGCCATCATCGCCCTCGGCCACTCCCTGGGATTCCACATCACCGCCGAAGGCATCGAGACCCAGGAGCAGTTGGAATTCCTGCGCGGCGCCGGCTGCGACCAGGGCCAGGGCTACCTCTTCGGCCGGCCCATGCCGGCGGCGGACTTCACCGCCTGGATGCAGCAACGCCGCGCCTGAAGGGGATTAGCGCACCAGGACGAAGCGCCCCTGCTGGATCTCGGTGAAAAAGGCCTGCCGCGTGGTATCGCCGAAGGCGTCGAAACTGATCTGCTGCTGCAGGCCCTGGTAGGGGCCGTACTTGAGCACCGCCGCCTTGACGCTGTCGCCCCGCTGGCGCCGGCTGAGGGCGGTGAACAGCACCGTCGCCGCATCGTAGGCCGCCACCGCGCTGTAGCCCGGCAGGCGCTGGAAGCGCTGGGTAAAGGCGTCGCGGAAGGCCACGTAGCGGGGGGATTCGTCATAGCGGTTGTAGTTCTGCAGGATCAGCAGCCCTTCCACCAGGGAGCCCCCCAGTTCGGTCAGCTGTTCCGACGCCGCCCATTCCGAGGCGGCAATGGGCAGCCGGGGCGCCTGCCGGCGCGACTGCTGGGCCAGGCGGGCCACATCGATGGCGCCGGCGATATAGAGCAGGCCGTCCGGGTCGTTCCTGAGCAGGCGCCGCACCACCTGGGCGAAATCCGTATCGGGCTGGGAGTCGTAGGCCGCTTCGGCGACGATGGCGCCGCCACCGCTAGTGAAGGCGCGGCGGAACTCCTCCAGCCAGGATTCGGAAAAGACCCGGTTGCGGGTGTCGTAGGCCACGGCGACGCGGCGCTGGCCCCGCTGGTAAAGCATGCGGGCGTAGTCGCCGGCATTGTCCCGGGTGCTGCGGTTGATGCGCACCAGGTTGTCGTCCTTGGCGTAAAAGGCCATGGCGCTGAGGGTCGGGCTGATCAGCAGGGTGTCGCTGCGGGCCAGCACCGGCACGGCCGCCGCCGCCATGGCCGAGGTGAAGGGGCCGATCACCGCCTCCACCCGCGCCTGGCCCAGCTCCGCCGCCGCCCGGGCAGCGGTCTCGGCCTTCTGGGCATCGTCCCGGGCGATCAGCTCGATGGGGCGGCCCTGGATGCCGCCTTCCCGGTTCCACTGCTCGACCGCCAGGATGACGCCGTTGCGCCCGGCATCCCCCACATCCGTGTTGCGGTCGGAAAGACCACCGAGAAAGCCGATGCGCACCGGCTCCGGTTCGCCGCAAGCGGCCAGCAGCAGGGTACCGAGGAGGATCAGGGCAGCCAGGGGCTTGCGCATGGGAAAGCTCCGCTTTGGTGGTTGGGACCATGCACTAATTCCACGCATGGTCGCCGAAAGATTCTGATAATACTAAGATAATAGACGGCAGATCATTCACCTAACCCCGGCGGCCGCCCGGCCGTCGCCCCGGTGCCCAACATGGCCTTGCACCCACACATCCTTTCCCGCTGGCAGCGGGCCTGGCGCCGCTCCCTGCACATCCGCCTGGTGGTGCTGGGCCTGGTGCCCATGCTCGTCACCCTGCCGGTGATCATGGCCGTGCTGGTGGTGGGTGGCCAGCGTTTCGACGAACTGCTGGAGGCCAATGCCCACGCCCATCTGATCAGTACCCGCAACTATCTGGAGCAGATCCGCAACCGCTCCGGCCAGCAGGTGCTGCAGCAGGCACTCTCCGAACGCCTGCCCCAGTTGCTCAAGGCCCACCGCGGCAACGACCCGACCCTGGGCAAGGTGCTCGACGTGTGGGCCGAATCGGCGGGCCTGGACTATCTCATCGTCGCCACCGAGGACGGCCAGATCATCGCCGCCAGCACCGACGCCGTGCCCGGCACCCGCCTGCCCCGCTCCTTTGTCGTGCGCCAGGTGCTGACCGGACTGCCGGTATCGGCCTACGAGCGCTTCGATGCGGAACAGCTGGCCCGCCTCGGCTCCCGCTTTCCCGCCCGGGCCCGGGTAGAGGTGGCGGGGGCGCCGAAGGGCGAGGCGGAGACCCGGGGCCTGCTCATCAACGCCGCCGCCCACCTGCCCCTCAGCGGCGATTACGGAGATGCCATCCTCTTCGGCGGCATCCTGCTCAACAACAACCTGGCCCTGATCGACAACATCCGGGAGGTGGTTTTCCCGGTGGGCACCCTGCCGGGCGGCGACAGCGGCACCGCCACCCTGTTCCTCGACGACATCCGCGTCGCCACCAACGTGCAGCTGGCCAACGGCCAGCGGGCCCTGGGCACCCGGGCCAGTGCCGAGGTCAATCAGGCGGTGCTGGAAGAAGGCGGCACCTGGGTGCGGCGGGCCCGGGTGGTGGACAGCTGGCAGATCGCCGGCTACCAGGCCCTGCTCGACGGCGAGGGGCGGCGCATCGGCATGATCTACTCCGGTTTTCCGGAAACCTACTACCAGAACGAGAAGCACCTGCTCCTGGGCGGCATTTCGCTGGTGCTGGGCCTGAGCATGCTGCTGCTCACCTATGTCTTCCTGAAGAAATCCCGCCGCCTCACCGACCGCCTGCAGCGCATCCGCGACGCCATGACCGACTTCGGCCAGGGCCGCACCCTGGCCCGGGTCGGGCGCATGGAGGAAGAGGACGAGATCGGCCAGCTGGCCGGCCATTTCGACGCCCTGCTCGATGCCCTGGATGCCAAGGAGAAGGCCCGGGCCCATACCGAATGGGTGCTGCGCAAACGCATGCAGGAACTGGCCTGCCTCTACGAAATATCCCGGGTCACGGAAGACCCGGCCCTGGGCCTGGGGGAAATCCTGGAACGGGTGGTGGGCCTCATTCCGCCGGGCTGGCGCTGGCCCCGGCAGACCTTCGCCTGCATCGAGTTCGGCGGTGTCCGTTACGCCACCCCGGGCCACCCGGCCGCAACGGGCGGCCACCGGGTCACCTTCCGCACCCCGGGAGGCGACCAGGGCACCCTGACGGTGCTGTGCCAGCCCGACGGCGAGCACGACACGGCCCTGCTGCCGGAGGAGCGGACCCTGCAGGAAAGCATCGCCCAGCGCCTCGGCGACGCCATCAGCCGCCTGCAGACCCGCAGCGCCCTGCGCGAGCGGGAGGACATCTTCAGCGCCATCGCCGCCCAGGCGCCGGAGAGCATCTGCCTGATCGACGCCGAGAGCGGCCGCTTCATCGAATTCAACGACATGACCTGCGCCAGCCTGGGCTACACCCGGGAGGAACTGGCCGGACTCTCCATCGCCGACCTGGAGGCGGAAATGGACCCGCAGCAGGTCCGCCAGGCCCTGGCCGCCGTCATCCGGGACGGCCAGCACAGCACGGAAACCCGCCTGCGGCGCAAGGACGGCCAGGTGCGGGACTTCTGGGTCAGCAACCGGCGGGTGGAAATGGACGGGCGCCTCGGCTGCGCCTCCGTCTGGCGCGACATCACCGAACGCAAGGAGCAGGCCCGGGCCATGGCCAGCGAGGTTTCCATGCGCCGGGCCCTGTTCGAGCACAGCCGGGACGGCCTGGTGCTGCTCACCGAGGACGGCGCCGTGGCCGAAGCCAATCCGGCCATGGCGGCCATGCTCGGCTACACGCCGGAGGAAATGGAACGGCTCCACGTGTGGGACTGGGACGCGGCGATTCCCCGGGAACAGATCACCGCCATGCTGCGGGCCCTGAGCAAGGGCGGCGAGTTCTTCCAGACCGTGCACCGCCACAAGGACGGCCGCACCTTCAACGTGGAAGTGAGCGCCAGCCGTGTCGAGTGGGAAGGCCAGGCCTATGTGCTGTGCCTGCACCGGGACATCACCTTCCGCCTGCGCCTGGAACAGGAACTGGAACAGCACCGCCACCACCTGGAGGAGCTGGTGCACGCCCGCACCATGGAGCTGGCCGAAGCCCGGGACGAGGCGGAGAGCGCCAGCCGGGCCAAGAGCGCCTTCCTGGCCAACATGAGCCACGAGATCCGCACCCCCATGAACGCCATCCTCGGCCTCTCCCACCTGCTGGGGCGGGAGGTGGGCGACGCCCGGGCCCGGGAGCGGGTGGACAAGATCCACGGTGCCGCCACCCATCTGCTCAACATCATCAACGACATCCTGGACCTGTCCAAGATCGAGGCCGAAAAGCTGCATCTGGACGTGCAGGACTTCCCCCTGGCGCGCCTCTTCGACAATGCGGAAAACCTGCTGCGGCCCCAGCTGGAAGCCAAGGGCCTGCGCCTGGAGCGGCACCTCGACCCGGCCCTGCCCCCCGTCCTGCGGGGCGACGCCATGCGCCTGCAGCAGATCCTGGTGAACTTCCTCAGCAATGCGGTGAAGTTCTCCGACCAGGGCCACATCACCCTGGGCGCCCGCCTGCTCAGCCGCAGCCAGAGCCAGGTGGAGCTGCGCCTGGAGGTGGCGGACCAGGGCATCGGCATCGCCCCTGAGCAGCAGGCCGCCCTGTTCCAGGCCTTCGAGCAGGCCGACAACTCCACCACCCGCAAGTACGGCGGCACGGGCCTGGGCCTGGCCATCAGCAAGCGCCTCATCCGGCTCATGGGCGGTGACATCGGGGTGGACAGCAAGCCGGGCCAGGGCAGCGTCTTCTGGATCAGCCTGCGCCTGGAGGTGGCGGACACCGCGGCCGGCACCACCGCCGCAACTGCGGAGCAGGAACTGCCGGCCCGCCTGCGCGCCCGCCACGGCGGCTGCCGCATACTCCTGGCGGAAGACAACGCCCTCAACCAGGAGGTGGCCCAGGACCTGCTGCACGATGCCGGCCTGGCCGTCAGCGTGGCCGAGGACGGGCACCAGGCGGTGAGCCTGGCCCAGTCCGGCGGCTTCGACCTGGTGCTGATGGATGTGAACATGCCCCACCTGGACGGCCTGCAGGCCACCCGGGCCATCCGGGAGCTGCCCGGCTGCGCCGACCTGCCCATCCTGGCCATGACTGCCGGCGCCTTCGCCGAAGACCGGGCGCGTTGCCTGGAAGCCGGCATGAACGACTTCGTGGCCAAGCCGGTGGTCCCCGAGGTGCTCTACCAGGCCCTGCTGCGCTGGCTGCCGGCCCGCACCCCGGCAATAGTGCCGACGCCCGGCAACGGCGCCAACGGGGAACAGGCCCAGCTGCTCAACCGGCTGCACACGCTGCTGGCCGGCGACGACATGCAGGCCAGCCTGCTCTGGCAGCAGTCCGCACACCTGCTGCTGCCCCTGCTCGGCGCCTGGGGCCCCCAGATCGACCAGGCCATCGAGTACTTCGATTTCGACCGGGCCCTGAGCCTGCTCGAGGCGGCCACCCGGGAGGCGGTCCAGCCGGCCGGCGCAGGCTAGGCGGCCCCGGCGCCAAAACATGTAAAGGAAGTTGTCGCAACGCCCCGAAACGGCCCGGATGATCTAAGATTCTGCCTTCGGCAACCGTTTCAGCAACCGTCTTTCCCGGCACCAGAACCCCATGCGTTTTTCTTTCCGCCCCCTTGTCTTACTCACCCTGAGCGGATTGCTGCTGGCGGGCTGCGCCTCCCGCCCCACGCCGGCCTACAAGCACGAGTCCTTCGACAGCAATTCCCCCTTCGAATACTGGAGTACCCGGGTTCCCGCCAACGCCTGCGAACTGGGGCGCCGGGCCCTGCTCAGCCAGGGCTACCAGGTGGAGGAAACCAAGCCGGAGAGCATCCGCGGCGAAAAGCTGTTCCAGCCCGAGGCCGATTACGGCATGCGCCTTTCCATCAGCCTGGTGTGCCTGCCCAGCAACGTCGGCACCGTCATCTACGCCAACGCCCGCCAGACCCGCTTCGCCCTCAAGGCCGGCAGCAGCAGCGCCGGCCTCAGCGTCACCGGCATCGGCTCCATCTCCCTGCCCTGGGTGGCGGACAAGGATTCCCTGGTCAAGGTGGGCGAGGAAACCATCGCCGACCCGGACTTCTACAAGCGCCTCTTCGCCCTCATCGACAGCCTGGACGGCGGCAGCAACAACAACTGAACGCGCCGCGCCAAAAACAAAGGCCAGCCTCCCGGGCTGGCCTTTTTGCTTTGCGGCGGCGCCTCAGGCCGGCTGGGCCGCGGGCTGCACCGGCTTTTCCCGGATCGGCAGGTTCACCAGGGCGGCGGCCGCCGCCAGGGCGATGTCGGCGTACCACATCCAGCCGTAATCGCCGAAGCGGGTCAGGGTCAGGCCCCCCAGGTAGGCGCCGAGAAAGCCGCCGATCTGGTGCGAGAGCAGGGTCAGGCCGAACAGGGTGCCCAGGTAGCGCACGCCGAAAAGCTTGCCGACGATGGCCGCCGTCGGCGGCACCGTGGCCAGCCAGGTGAAGCCGAGGCCGGCGGCAAACAGGTAGTAGGTCCATTCCGTGCGCGGCATCATCAGATACCAGATGATGAGCAGGGCGCGGGAGGCGTACATGGCCGCCAGGATGTACTTGCTGCGGTAGCGGGCCACACAGGAGCCGGCGTAGAGGCTGCCGAAGATGTTGGCCAGGCCGATGATGGCCAGGGACCAGCTGGCCACCGAGGGCGGCAGTCCGCACAGGTTCACCTCACCGGGCAGGTGGGTGACGAGGAAGGCGATGTGGAAGCCGCAGGTGAAAAAGCCGGCATGCAGCAGCAGGTAGCTGCGGTCGCCCATGGCCTCCTTCACCGCCTGGCCAAGACCGCCGCCAGTGGCCGCTGTCGGGGCATGGGCCGGCGGAGCCCCCGCCAGACGGCCCACCAGGGGCAGGGCCGCCAGGGTGGCAATGGCCATGGCCCACAGGGCGCCCATCCAGCCGATGCTCTGGATCAGGCGCTGCAGGATGGGGGCGAAGACGAACTGTCCGAAGGAGCCGCCGGCGTTGATGACCCCGGAAGCAGCGCCCCGGGCCTCCACCGGCAGGCGCTGGGCGGCGGCGCCGATGAGCACGGAAAAGCTGCCGGCACCGGCCCCCATGGCCGACAGCAGGCCGATGGAAAAGATCAGGCCCAGGCCCGAATCCATGAAGGGCGTCAGGGCGCTGCCGACCGCGAGCACCAGCAGGCCGCCGATGAGCACCGCCCGGGCGCCGTAGCGGTCGGCCACGGCCCCCGCCACGGGCTGGATGGCGCCCCAGGTGAACTGGCCCACCGCCATGGCCAGGCTGATGCTGGCGATGCCCAGGCCGGTGTGGGTATTGAGGGGTGCGACGAAGAGGCCGAGGGACTGCCGGGCACCCATGGTCACCATGAGAATACCGGCCGCCGCCAGGGTGGTCACCAGCACTTCCGGCCGGCTCAGGGTACGAAACATGGCAATCCTTCCCGGCCCGTACGGACCAAATCAATCGGATTCCACTCTAGTCAGCAAATCGGCGACGAAACAGCCCATAATCCCCGCATCAACGTCAACGGATCATTGACATCATGGCCTGGCTTCCCAGTTGGCACAGTTTCCTCAAGGTCGTCGAAAGCGGCAGCATGGCCGCCGCCGCCCGGCAGCTGGACTGCACCCGCGCCCAGGTCAGCAAGCAGATCGGCGACCTGGAACGATCCCTCGGCCAGCGCCTGTTCGAACGGGCCACCCGCCGCCTCAGCCTGACCCCCGCCGGCGAAGTCTTCCTCCAGCACGCCCGCCGCGCCCTGGAAGCGGTGGACAGCGCCGAACTGGCCCTGCGCCACCTGGGCGAAACGCCCCAGGGCGTGCTGCGCATCAGCGCCACCCTGGCCTTCGGCCGCCGCTACATCGCCCCCCTGCTGCCATCCATGGTCGAGAAATACCCGGGCCTGGAATGTGAGCTGGTACTCACCGACCAGCTGGTGGACCTGGTGGCCGACCGCATCGACCTCGCCCTGCGCCTGACCAAGGCCCCGCCCGAAGACGCCGTGGCCCGCCCCCTGCTGCAACTGGAACGCCACCTCTGCGCCGCCCCCGCCTACCTGGCCGCCCACGGCACGCCCCAGACGCCCCAGGACCTGCCCCTGCACCGCTGCTTCAGCTACCTGTTCACCGACGACGGCCACTGGCGCCTGACCGACCGGGAAGGAGCCGAGATCCGGGTGCCCATCCACAGCCCCCTGCGCTACAACAATCTGGAATGCCTGGAAGACGCCATCCTCGCCGGCCAGGGCATCGGCATCCTGCCCGACTTCCTGTGCGCCCCGGCCCTGGCCGACGGCCGTCTGATCCGGGTCCTGCCCAACCACGAACCCCAGGTCCGCTTCGGCCGCCACCTCTACGCCTGCTACACCCCCAGCCGCATCCGCCTGCCCAAGGTCAAGGTCTTCCTGGCAGAACTGGAAGCAGCCCTGACGCCAGTGCCGCCGTGGCGGCAGGGGCGGAAATGAAAAAGGCCAGTCGCGGAGGACTGGCCTTTTGAGTATCCGGTGGAGCGGGCGATGGGAATCGAACCCACGGCTCTAGCTTGGGAAGCTAGGGTATTACCATTATACGACGCCCGCTCGGGCTGATTTGGCGGCTCCGGGAGCGGAACCGAGGTGGCATTCT
Organism: Azospira sp. MPR-E4; assembly: GCF_058809645.1. NCBI lineage: Bacteria > Pseudomonadati > Pseudomonadota > Betaproteobacteria > Rhodocyclales > Rhodocyclaceae > Azospira > Azospira sp. MPR-E4. The sequence continues at coordinate 12,883 of NZ_JBXAST010000014.1, forward strand.
ACGCCGCCGCCTGCCGCAGGGGCAACCGGCGGGGTACGAAACTCAGTCGGCCAGGCGGCGGTAGCGGCCGCCCTGGAAGACGAGGGGGGGCTGGGCCGGGTCCTGGGTGAAGCGTTCGACCTGGCCGATGAAGATGAGGTGGTCGCCGCCGGCATGGCGGACGACGTTGGCGCATTCGAAGCTGGCGCAGGTGCCGGCCAGCACCGGGGCGCCGCCCAGGCCGGGCTGCCAGGCAACGCCGTCGAACTTGTCTTCGAGGCGGGAGGCGAAGCGGTTGGAGACTTCTTCCTGGTTCGCTGCCAGCACGTTCACGGCAAAGTGGGAGGCGCTCTCGAAAATGCCCAGGCTGGGGGAGTTGGCGGAGAGGCTCCACAGCACCAGGGGCGGCTCCAGGGAGACGGAATTGAAGGAGCTGACGGTGAGGCCCACCGGGGTGCCGTCGGCGGCCATGGCGGTGACCACGGTGACGCCGGTGGCGAAGCCGCCCAGGGCGTTGCGGAAGGCGCGGCAGTCGAAGGGGGCCGGGGTGGCGGCGGCGTCGCTGTCGCAGGTGTTGCAGGGCAGGTCGAGGGCGGAGTTTTGGCTGGAAGTCATGAAGTCGTCGGAGGCGGGCTGCGTGCTAACATGCGCGGACTTTTTGCCGTCCGGGGTGGCGCCGCTGTGGCGGTCTGCCCCTGCAATGCCCTTATTTTCAAGGAAGTGATGCTATGAGAATCGGAACGCCCCTCTCCCCTTCGGCCACCAAGGTGATGCTGCTGGGGGCGGGAGAACTGGGCAAGGAGGTGATTATCGCCTTGCAGCGCCTGGGTGTCGAGGTCATCGCCGTGGACCGCTACGCCGATGCGCCGGGCATGCAGGTGGCCCACCGTTCCCACGTCATTTCCATGACCGACGGGGCCGCCCTGCGCCGCCTCATCGAGCTGGAGAAGCCCCATCTGGTGGTGCCGGAGATCGAGGCCATCGCCACCGACACCCTGGTGGAGATCGAGGCCGAGGGCCTGGCCCAGGTCATTCCCACGGCCCGGGCCGCCAAGCTGACCATGAACCGGGAAGGCATCCGCCGCCTGGCCGCCGAGGAACTGGGCCTGCCCACCTCGCCCTACCGCTTCGCCGATTCCCTGGCCGAGCTGCAGGCCGCCATCGACGGCACGGGGGAGGAGAAGGGCATCGGCTACCCCTGTGTGGTCAAGCCGGTGATGTCCTCCTCCGGCAAGGGCCAGTCCCTGCTGAAGGGCCCCGCCGACGTGGAGAAGGCCTGGAACCATGCCCAGGCCGGCGGCCGGGTGCAGCAGTCCCGGGTCATCGTCGAGGGCTTCGTCAAGTTCGACTACGAGATCACCCAGCTTACCGTGCGCGCCGTGGGCAGCTCGGGCCAGGTGGAAACCTTCTTCTGCGAACCCATCGGCCACATCCAGGTGGACGGCGACTACGTGGAATCCTGGCAGCCCCAGCCCATGAGCGAGGCGGCCCGGGAGAAGTCCCGGGAGATCGCCGAAAAGGTCACCAGCAACCTGGGCGGCCGCGGCATCTTCGGCGTCGAGCTGTTCATCAAGGGCGACCAGGTGTGGTTCTCCGAAGTCAGCCCGCGCCCCCACGACACGGGCCTGGTGACCCTGACCAGCCAGCGCCTCTCCGAATTCGAACTGCACGCCCGGGCCATCCTGGGCCTGCCGGTGGATGCCAGCCTGCGCACTCCCGGCGCCTCCGCCGTCATCTACGGCGGCCTGGAGGAACAGGGCGTGGCCTACGAAGGCGTGGCCGAGGCACTGCAGGTGCCCACCGCCGACCTGCGCCTCTTCGGCAAGCCCGAGAGCTTCAAGAAGCGCCGCATGGGCGTGGCCCTGGCCACCGGCGGCAGCATCGAACAGGCCCGGCAGCGGGCCAGCCTGGCCGCCAGCCGGGTGACGCCGGTTTCCGGCAAGCCCGCCACCAAAAAATAAGCGGGCCGCAACCCAATGGATACGGGCCAGTGGCTGCTCCCTGCCCTGGGGGCCGCACTGGCCCTTCTTCTTGGCCGTGCCGGCCTGCACTGGGCCATCCGGCGCGGTCTGCAGGCACCCATGGTCCCGGAGCTAGGCAGTCCGGGCGACCTGGGCCTGCCCTTTCGTGAGTGCGCCATCGCCGGGCCCCGGGGCAAGCGCCTCTTCGCCTGGATGATTCCCGCCGCCACTGCCGCCGCCCCCACGGTGGCGGTGCTGCACGGCTGGGGCGGCAACGCGGAAATGATGCTGCCCCTGGCGGCGCCCCTGCACCGGGCCGGCTACGCCGTGCTGCTGCTCGACGCCCGCAGCCACGGCCGCAGCGAGGCCGACACTTTCGCCTCCCTGCCCCGCTTCGCTGAAGACCTGGAAGCGGCCCTGGACTGGCTGCCCGGCCAGCCGGAGGTGGATGGCCGGCGCCTGGCGGTGCTCGGCCATTCCGTCGGTGCCGGCGCCGCCCTGCTGGTGGCCTCCCGCCGCGACGGCCTGGCCGCCGCCGTCAGCGTCGCCGCCTTCGCCCACCCGGCGGCCATGATGCGGCGCTGGCTGCAGGCCCTGCACATCCCCTATCTGCCCCTGGGCTGGTACATCCTGCGTTATGTGGAGCGGACCATCGGTCACCGCTTCGACGCCATCGCCCCCATGCGCAGCATCGCCCGGGCCCGCTGCCCGGTGCTGCTGGTCCATGGCGACGTCGACGACACCGTGCCCCTGGCCGAAGCCCGGGCCATCCTCGCCGCCCGGGGCGACACCGCAGCCGAGCTGCTGGTGGTGCCCGGCAGCCACGACAGCTACGGCGAGGTGGAGGAGCAGATGCCCCGGCTGCTGGAATTCCTGGCCGCCCATCTCCATCCGGGCGAATCGGGGCCGGCGGCTCCCGGCGCCAGTTAGTCCGTCAGCGCCCGGAAGATGCGCCGGTAGGCCTGGCGCATGGCTGCCAGGGCCTGGGGCCGGGGCTCCCGGCCGCTGTAGCTGACGATGTCGAAATAGCCCGTCAGTACATGCAGGTCCTCGGCCAGATCCGGGTAGCGGCGGTGCAGCTGGCGCCCGTATTCCCGGGGACCCTGGGCGGCGGCCCGGGGTTCGCCGTAGTAGGCGAAGAGCCGTTCGGCGGCATGGAAGTACTGGCGGATGCCGCGCCCCCCTGCCCCGTGGCGCCCGCCCAGGCCCAGGCGCAGATAATCGAGGCGGGTGCGCAGCCAGGCCAGCGGCCCCGTCTCCCGCGCCAGCAGCCAATAGGCCAGCACCAGGGCCAACAGCAGCAGCGCCAGCAGGGTCTGGACCACTTCCTGCAGGTGCTCCTGCATCCATTGCTTGAAGCGCTCCCACCAGTCTTCCACCGCCTCGCAGGCCGGGGCCGTGGCCTGCGTCAGCTGCTCCAGCCAATCCGCCAGATGGTTGATGGCGCTGGCCTGCCACTCGGGCATGCCGGGCCGGCGGGCGGCCAGGCGCATTTCTCCGGGACCGGGCCAGGCGGAACGGAGCGGACCGGCCTCCCCGGCGCCGCCCCCGCCACTGCCGCCGGCTGCCCCATGGCCACCGCTGCTGCCACCGGCGCCGCCGCCGGCCGGACTCTCGCCCAATTGCACCCCGCCGGGCAGACCGTGCTTCCAGGAGAGGTCGGCCCAGGAGACCTGGGGCGTGATGGCATAGAACAGGCCCGCCAGCCCCAGGATCACCAGGGCGGCGGTCACCGCCGCCAGCCCCTGGCCGGCAACGCGGCCGTCACCCAGGGCCAGGGCCAGGGCCTGGACCTGGCGGGAGCGGCGATCCACCTGCTCCGCCACCAGGCTCAGCACCACCGCCAGCACATAGGGCAGCAGATAGAAGAGCATGGTCCAGTCGGCCCGGTAGTGGGCGGCGGCGAACAGCACCAGCACCGCCGACACCAGCAGGCCCATGTAGAAATGGCGGCGGCTGACGCTGATGCAGTTCTGCGCCGCCTGCATGCCGCACAGCAGGTAGAGGCCGCCCCGGGGCATGCCCCAGACGGGCAGGAGAATGAGGAAGAAGAGCACGCCGGCCATGACCAGCACCGCCTTCTGCCAGCCCCGCCCCAGCTCGCTGGCCACGCCCTGCTGGCGCCAGCCGAGGAACAGGGTCAGGCCGAACAGCAGGGCCCACAGCGTCACCTCAAAGCCGAAATGGCCGTACTGGATGTCGAGGAAACAGTTGCACATGACCCCCAGGGTCAGACAGGCGTACAGCCCCAGGTAGGCGGGGCCGTAGGTGAGGGGCGAGGGGGCGGCGGCAGGACGGGTCATGGATTGAACAGGGCCAGCAGATCATCGCCCCGGCGCACCGGCAGCACCCGGGCGCCCAGTTCCATGAGGCCGCCGGTCAGGCCGTCGCTGCCCCAGGCGGTGGCGCCGGTGAAGCTTTCGGGGACGAAGCGCAGGGCCAGCAGATGGGCGCCCCGCTGCCGCAGCTGGGCCAGGGCCCCCAGCGTCGCCTGGCCGCCCCCGGGCACGGCCGGCTCGTTGTGGAAGCTGATCACGGTCTCCCCCGGCGTCAGGGCTGCGGCGGCCTGCTCCAGCACCTGGGCGTAGGGCGTGTCGCCGTCCGCCGCCACCACGGCGAGGGCATCCAGCATTTCCTGGAAGTGCAGTTCGCCGCAGCCGGCGCCGATCTCCAGGGGCTGCCGGCCGGCGCCCAGGAGCCGCACCGGCAGGCCGTTGCCGGTGGCGTAGCGGGCCAGGGAGGCGGCGATGCGCACCGCCACCTCGAAGCTGGAATCCCGGCCCCGGCCCAGTTCCGCGCCGGCCTGGCAATCCAGCACCAGGCACAGGCTGGCGGAGGCCAGGGGCTCAAATTCCCGCACCATCAGTTCGGCATTGCGGGCGCTGCTGGGCCAGTGGATGTGGCGCGGGTTGTCGCCCCGGCGGTATTCCCGCAGGCCGCAGAACTCGCTGCTGCCGGCCCCCTCCGGCAACTGCAGGGCGCCCCGGTGGATCAGGGTGGGTGTGCCGCGCAGGGGCAGGGCGACGATGGGGAAGATCCGGGGATAGATGACCAGGGAGGTGAGCCCGGCGTTGCGCCCCTGGCGGGCCTCGGCCAGCCCCAGGGGAAAGCTGGAGGCCAGGCCCACCGGGCCGAGCTGGTAGAGGCCCCGCTTTTCCGCCTGCAGGGTGACGCTGAACTGGCGCGTGCCGCCCCCCGGCACCCAGGCCACCTGGCCCAGCACCACCTCGGCCAGGGGCGCGCCGGCCGCCGCGCCGACGAAGGGCAGGCGGTCCACCAGCTCCACCATGAAGCGGGGCAGCAGGCCCCGGTTGTGCACCGTCACCGTCAGTTGCAACGGCTCGCCCTCGGCGGCCCGCACCGGGCCGCCGCGCTCCGCCGCCAGACGGCGCACCAGCCAGTGGGGCCAGACCACGCCGGCCGCCAGGGTGGCGAGGAACAGGGCGGCCACCGCCCACAGCAGGGCCTGCACCCGGTTGAGGGCGGCCGTGTAGGCCACCAGGGTGAGACCGGCCAGGATCAGGGCGCGCCGGTGCCGCCCCAGCCAGCCGGCCAGGGGCCGGCCGTCGAACGCCAGGGGCAGGGGCGTCTCCGGCGCCCGGGAGTCGCTCATACGGGGGCCGGCACCTGGTTCAGGATGTCCGCCAGCACCGCTTCCGCATGGCGTCCCTGGGCAGCGGCCTGGGGCCGCAGGATGAGGCGGTGGGCCAGCACCGGCCGGGCCACCGTCTTCACCAGCTCCGGGCTGACATAGTCGCGACCCTGCAACAGGGCCAGACCCTGGGCCGCCCGGCACAGGGCCAGGGTACCCCGGGGACTGGCGCCCAGGCGCAGGTCCGGATGGACCCGGGTGGCCGCCACCAGGCGGGCCACGTAGTCGGCCAGGGAATCTTCCACATGCACCTCGCTCACCGCCTGGCGCGCCGCCAGCAGTTCCGCCTCGCCGAGCACGGCCTGCAGCCGCTCGATGGGATGACCATGGGCCTGGGCGCGCAGGATGCGGGCTTCCTCCGCCGCACTGGGATAGCCGGTGGACAGGCGCATGAAGAAACGGTCCAGCTGGGCCTCGGGCAGCACGTAGGTGCCGGCCATCTCGATGGGGTTCTGGGTGGCCAGGACCATGAAAACCGGCGGCAGGGGGTAGGTGTGGCCGTCCACGCTGACGTGGAATTCCTCCATGCACTCCAGCAGGGCCGACTGGGCCCGGGGCGTGGCCCGGTTGATTTCGTCGGCCAGGAGGATGTTGGTGAACACCGGACCGGGGCGGAACTCGAATTCCGTGGTCTTCTGGTTGAACACCGGCACCCCGGTGACATCGGAGGGCAGCAGGTCCGGCGTGCATTGCAGGCGCTTGCAGTCGAGGGCCACGGACTTGGCCAGGGCCCGGGCCAGCATGGTCTTGCCGGTGCCCGGCACGTCCTCCAGCAGCAGGTGGCCGCGGCAGAGCAGGGCGACCACGGCCAGTTCGATCACCGGGCGCTTGCCGATGATCACTTGTTCCACGTTGTCGATGAGGGTCTGGATGGTCTGCATGGAGGCGGCAGCGTTCATGTCGTTGGAATGGGCCGCAGTGTAGCCCGCCGGCATGGCCCCGGGCAATCCGGCGGCGGGCGGTAGAATGGCGCCCTTGAACGCTTTCCCATCAGTCCCGAGCAGCCCGTGCCCAAGACCGCCCCCGATCCCGTCGCCGAATTCGCCCCCCGCCTGATCGCCTGGCAGAAGCGCCACGGCCGCCACCACCTGCCCTGGCAGCAGACCCGGGACGCCTATCCCATCTGGCTCTCGGAAATCATGCTGCAGCAGACCCAGGTGACCACGGTGATGCCCTACTACGCCCGCTTCCTGGCCGAGTTCCCGACCCTGGCGGACCTGGCGGCGGCGCCCGTGGAGCGGGTGCTGGAGCTGTGGGCCGGCCTGGGCTACTACGCCCGGGCGCGCAACCTGCACGCCTGCGCCGTGCGGGTGATGGCGGAACACGGCGGCCGCTTCCCCCGGGAGCCGGAGCGCATCGCCGAACTGCCGGGCATCGGCCGCTCCACGGCGGCGGCCATCGCCGCCTTCGCCTACGGGGTGCGGGGCGCCATCCTGGACGGCAACGTCAAGCGGGTGCTGTGCCGCTGTTTCGGCGTCAGCGGCTTTCCCGGCACCCCCAAGGTGGAGAAGGGCCTGTGGCAGCTGGCCGAGTCCCTGCTGCCCCACGGCCCGGGCGAGATCGAGATCTACACCCAGGGCATCATGGACCTGGGGGCCAGCCTGTGCAGCCGGGGCAAGCCCACCTGCGCCATCTGCCCCATGCAGGAAATCTGCGTCGCCCGCCGCGAGGGGCGCCAGGAGGAACTGCCGGAGGCCCGGCCGGGCAAGGTCATCCCGGAGCGCCGGGTGACGGCGGTGATCTTCAGCGACGGCCCGCGCCTGCTGCTGCAGCGCCGCCCCCCCAGCGGCATCTGGGGCGGCCTGCTGGCCCTGCCCGAGCTGGCGCCGGGGGAAAGCGCGGCCAGCCTGGCCCTCGGCCTGGGCCTGCAACTGCAGGCGGAGCAGGCCCTGCCGCCGATCCGCCACACCTTCACCCACTTCCGCCTGGAACTGACGCCCCTGCTGTGCCAGGTGGCACCGGTAACCACGGCTGGGGAGCCGGGCTGGGAATGGCTGCCCTGGCAGGACATGGCCACGGCGGCCCTGCCGACGCCCCTGCGCAAGCTGCTGCAAGCACCGCTGTTCTAGTCTGGGCGCCGCTTCCTGGCCAGCTCCCGGTCAGCTTTCGTCAGTTCAATCTATTAACTAGTGCATAACGGCGGGGCCTGGGGGCGTGTTAAAAAGCGCCCGGCTTCGCGGTGCAGGGAGGTGTTCATCCGCGAGGCTTTCCAATAACAAACAAGAAGCATCGCCGAGCCTTTCATGAAAAATTTCCCGTTATCCAGGCAGATCCTGGTGGCAGCCGCCATTGCCGTGGCCGTGATGGTTGCCGTATTGAGCAGCGTCGTCACCTACCTGGCCCGCGAGGCCGCCATCAAGCAGACCGAGCAGTCCCTGCAGGAGCAGACTGCCCTCATCGTCACCACCCTGGAATTCGCCCAGGAGACCCTGAAACTGCGGGCCCTGGACAACCTGCGGGTGTTCGAGCGCTCCCTGGACGGACACATCCGGGCCAGCGGCCGCAGCATCGCCACCGGCAGGGAGCAGCTGCCGGAACTGCTGCTGGGCAATACGCCCATCAACGGCAACACCCCCCTGCTGGAGGCCTACCGCAAGGCCAACCCGGGCCGGGAGCCGTCCTTCGTCATCCGCAGCGGCGAGCGCTACTACCGGGGCGCCACCCTGCTCAAGAACGCGGCCGGCGAATCCCGCAACGGCGAGGCCCTCTCCGACAAGGAGGAATACGTGGCCTACCTCAACCGGGGCGAGCCCTACGCCGGCACCATCCAGCGCAACGGCAAGATGTACGCCCTGGCCGCCATGCCGATCAAGGACGACAGCGGCAAGGTCCTGGGGGGCATCACCCTGCGCCTGGACGCGGAGGACAACATTGCCCTGCTGAAGAAGAAGCTCTTGGGCCTGACGGTGGGCAAGAGCGGCTACCCCTACATCATTTCCCAGCCCTACGGCGACCAGACGGAGAGCGTCTACATCATCCACCCCACCCTGGAAGGCAAGAAGACCGGCGAGGCCGGCCCCATGGCCAAGCACGTCACCGACCTGCTCAACGCCAAGCGCAACGGGGTGGTGGAATACAAGTGGAAGGACAAGGAGGGCCGGGAGCGGGACAAGATCGTGGTGGTCAAGGAACTGCCCGAGCTGCACTGGATCGCCGCCATCGGCTCCTGGACCGACGAATTCACCGAAGACACCCTGGCCCTGCGCAACCAGGTGCTGGCCCTGGCCCTGGTACTCGGCATCGCCCTCATGCTGGCCATCGCCCTCCTCGCCCAGCAGCGCCTGAAGCCGGTCACCGCCGTGGTGGAAGCCGCCAACCGCCTGGGCGACGGCGACCTGTCGGTGCAGCTCCGGGGCGCCGAGGCCAGCCGCAACGAGGTGGATGTGCTGTCCCGCGCCCTGGGCCAGGCGATCACCGCCATCCGTGGCCTGATCGCCAATCTGCAGAGCACCAGCCAGACCCTGAACGGCACCGCCGCCGAAATCTCCGACGCCTCGGGCGAACTCAACGGCGCCACCGCCAGCCAGAGCGAAGCGGCCGCCTCCATGTCGGCTTCCGCCGAGGAGCTTTCCGCCAGCATCCACCTGGTGGCCGAGAGCGCCCAGGCGGCCCTGGCCCTCACCGAAGAGGCACGCCAGGTGGCCGACTCCAGCCTGGGCACGGTCAGCCAGGCGATCAGCGCCATGGGCCAGACCGCCGATGCCGTGCGGTATTCGGCAGAGCAGGTAGGCGAGTTGGGGCGTCGTTCCCAGGAAATCGAGCACGCCCTCTCCGCCATCAAGGGCATCGCCGAACAGACCAACCTGCTGGCCCTCAACGCCGCCATCGAGGCGGCCCGGGCCGGCGAAGCGGGCCGCGGCTTCGCCGTGGTAGCCGACGAGGTGCGCAAGCTGGCGGAGCAGTCCGGCCATACCGCCCAGGAAATCTCCAGCATCCTCTCCCAAGTGGGCGTGGGCGTGAACACGGTGCAGGACACCATCGCCCAGGCCGTGACCCGGGCTGCCGACTCGGTCCAGGCCTCCCGCCAGCTGGAAGAGGCCCTGACCCGGGTTTCCCAGCGCTCGGCCCAGGTCAGCAACGCCATCCAGGACATTGCCGGCGCCACCCGGGAACAGTCCGGTGCAGCCCAAAGCATCGCCCGGGAAATCGAGCAGGTGGCCAGCATGGCCGAAGAGACCGGCTATGCCGCCCAGGCCAATCTGGAGCGGGCCGCCAAGCTGGTGGCGGCCGCCGACAATCTGCAACGGGACACCCAGCGCTTCAGCCTCTGAGGCATGTCTGTGCTCCCGACCAAGCCCGGCTCCGGCCGGGCTTTTTTGTACCGGTCCCGGGAACGGCGGCCAACCGGCGGCGCCTGCAACGGCCCCGCCCGGCAAGGCCTGCATTGGTGCGGGATGCCGGTCATTCTTGACAAATCCCAATAGAATCAATATAGTGCGCACATCGCCGCTTCGCGGCGTTATTTTTTTCAGTCGGTCCCTTACCCGCCTCCCCTCTGCTGAGGCGACTGCCCTTCCCTCCAACCGGGCCGACTGCGGAGGCGCTTCTGCCGCCTCCCGATTTCTTGAACCCCACTGTCACCGTATTCGCGTCCCGAGGTTGTCGACGCGGTGGCCACAGGAAAGGAGAGAGAGCGCATGTCTTCCACCTTCTCGCTCAAGTACATGTCCCGGCGCGTCAGTTGCGCCTTCAACCTGCTGCAGGTCTGTCTGGTGGTGGCCGTCCTGGCCCTGCTGGTGACGGCCAGCCCCTTGTTCGCCGAAAACGCACTGAACGGCGCCGAAAACACGGCCGAAGCCGAAACCGAGGCCGGCGTCGCCGCCGCCGAGGTGATCCAGGCCCCGGCCCTGGCCGCCATCGCTCCCGCCCCCGCTGCCGACGAGCCCCTCAGCCCCCGCATGCGGGCGGCCCTGGGCTATGTGGCCCAGCGTTACCGGGTTTCCGCCGATGCCCTGCGTCCCATTTTCCACGCCGTGCAGAGCACCAGCCAGGAACTGAGCCTGGACCCCCTGCTGATCGTCGCCGTCATCGGCGTCGAATCCCGTTTCAATCCCTTCTCCCAGAGTGTCATGGGTGCCCAGGGCCTGATGCAGGTGATCCCCCGCTTCCACAAGGACAAGCTGCCGGCCAACGCCGGCAAGGCGCCCCTGCTGGACCCGGTAACCAATGTGCGGGTCGGTTCCCTGGCCCTGGAAGAGGCCATCCGCCGCAACGGCGGCCTCATGGAAGGCCTGCAGCAGTTTGCCGGCGCCACCCGGGACGAGGACCAGACCTACGCCACCAAGGTCCTCTCCGAAAAGCAGCGCCTCGAGGATGCGGCCAACCGCCGCCTCGGCCGCGGCTAAGGCCACGCCGTCCCCACCCCATCGGGCCTGACCTTGCGTCAGGCCTTTTGCATTGGGGCGTGCCTTTCTTCAGGCTCAGGTCGCCGCCGGCCCCTTTTTATCCACCAGGCCGATGCTGAGCCGGGCCAGGCCGATGCCCAGGGCCAGGGTGACGAAGCCGGCGCTCCAGCCGCCGACCCCGTGCCGGCCGAAGGCGTCCAGGGCCATGCCGAAGGCCACCGGGCCGACGAAGCCGCCGGCGAAGCCGATGCAGGCGTAGAGGGCCAGGGCCTTGCCGCGCCGGTCCGGCGGCGTTTCGGTGAGCAGGCCGGCGGTCATGGCGGCCGAATCCAGGTTCATGGTGGCGGCGTAGGCCAGCAGCAGCACCATGGCCCACCAGCCGTGGCCGCCCACATTGCCCATCAGCGCCACCAGCAGGGCCATGGCGGCGGACAGGTTCATCACCCGGCGCAGCCAGACGGTGCGGCCCCAGCGATGGGCGCCCTCGTTGCCCAGGATGCTGGCCGGCACGGCGAGGAAGGTGGCCAGGGCGGCGACGATGCCCGGAGCCGCCGTCAGGGCCGAGGGCGTCTGCAGGTGGGACCAGGTGAGGTAAGCCACCAGCCAGGAACGGAAGCCGAACAGCTCCCAGTTGTGGCCGCAGTAGGCGCCGCAGAAGGCCAGGATGCGCCGGTCCCGCAGCACGCTGCGCCAACCGCCGTCGCCGCTGCCGGCGGCAGTGACAGGCAGCTTGGGCGGCAGGGCGAAGGCGATCAGGGCCACGGCGGCGGCCACCGCCGCTGCCGCCAGGGCAAACAGCAGGGGCCAGGGCAGCAGGCGGCCCAGGCCTTCCAGCAGCAGGTAGGAAAGGCCGGCGCCGGTGCCGAAGGAAGCGGTGTAGAAGGCCGTGCCCCGGGACTGGAAAGCCACCGGCAGGCGGTCGGTGAGGGCCCGCAGGCCCGGCATGTAAGTGCCGGCCAGGCCGAAGCCGGCCACCAGCCAGCACAGCAGGCCGGGCACGAAGCCCCGGGCGAAAAGGGCGAAGGCGGCCAGGGCCAGGGCGGAGAGGCTGGCCGCCAGGAGGTAGATGCGACGGGCATCGTAGCGGTCGGTGAGGCTCACCAGCAGGGGCACGGCGGTGATGTAGCCGAGGAAGAAGACACCACCGAGCCAGCCGCCCTCGGTGGCGGAGAGCCCCCATTCGGCGGTGAAGGTGGGCAGCAGGGTCGGCACCAGGGCGAAACCCAGCATGGTGAGGATCTCGGCACCGCAGCAGAGCAGCACCAGGCGCCAGGGGAAAGCGGCAGGAACGGTCACGGCGACGACGGGGGCGGCCTAGGACACCAGGCCCTTGGGCGCCAGGTACTTGTAGAGGATTTCCAGGCGGGACACCGGGTCTTCCAGTTCCAGCAGCTTCTGCTGGGCCAGGGGCTGCACCGGCATGACCTCGGACAGGCGGTAGCCGACCCAGCTGGCGTCGTCGAAGGCGTGGGGCGGGGGCAGGCGCTCCGGCCCCAGGTCGGCGGCGATCTGTTCCAGCAGGGGCACCAGGGGCGCCAGCCCTTCCGGCACCGGAGTGAAGGGCGCCTCCTCCAGCACTTCCACCCGGGCCCGCAGCAGGCCGTCGGCCTGGGTTTCACGTTCCAGGATGCGGAAGCGGTGGTCGCCGGCCACGGTGAGATGCAGGATGCCCAGCTGGGGCATGTCCCACTGGCGGATGAAGGCCAGGGTGCCGACCCCGTGGGGCGCCGCCGGGGCGCCCACTTCCTTGCCCTCGGCGATGAGGCAGACGCCGAAGGGCCGCTTGTTCTTCATGCAGTCGCTAGCCATGTCCAGGTAGCGCTGCTCGAACACCTTGAGGGGCAGCACGCCGCCGGGAAACAGCACCGTGTGCAGGGGAAAGAGGGGGATTTCCAGCACCTCGGGGGCCGCCTGGCCGGCGGGCTCCTTGCCCAGCAGTCGTTCCAGCCAGCCCATCAGCCCTCCTCCCCGGCTTCGCCCCAGCGGGCCATGAGCCGGTGCGGCACCGCCAGCTGGTCGAGGATGCGGGCGACGACGAAATCCACGATCTCCTGCACGCTCTGGGGGTGATGGTAGAAGCCCGGATTGGGCGGCAGGATCACCGCCCCGGCCCGGGACAGGCGCAGCATGTTCTCCAGGTGGATGGCGGAAAAGGGCGTCTCCCGGGGCACCAGCACCAGGAGGCGGCGCTCCTTCAGCACCACGTCGGCGGCCCGCTCGATGAGGTTGTCCGAGAGGCCCTGGGCGATGGCCGCCAGGGTGCCCATGGAACAGGGGCAGACCACCATGGCGTCCGGCGGATTGGAGCCGGAGGCCACCGGGGCGAACCATTCCTCCCGCCCGTACACCTCCAGGCGCCCCGGCAGGTCGGCATGGCGCTGGCGGAAATAGGCCGCCACCTCCTGGGCCCGGGAGGGCAGCTCCAGGTCCATCTCCTGTTTGGCGACGATCTGGGCAGCCTGGGAGTAAAGCAGCTGGACGCGGCAGCCGGCGGCAAGCAGGCATTCCAGCAGGCGCACCCCGTAGGGCAGGCCGGAGGCGCCGGTGAAGGCGAGGCAGACGGTCTTAGACATGGGCGGGCTCCGCGGGGGCCGCTTCGGCCGCCAGGGGGGTGGAGAGAAAACGGGCGGCGACGAGGCCATTCACCGTGCCGAAGAAAAGGGCGGCGCAGGCAAACAGGGGCGCCAGGAGAAAGACTCCGTCATGGGGGATGAGCCAGGCCCGGGCCAGGAGGATCTGCCCGGCCATGTGGGCGAAGGCGGCAATCACCGACAGGCTGACCGGGCCGAACCAGCGCCCCGGCAGGTGCCGCGCCGCCCCCAGGGCCAGCAGGCTGAACAGGGCGCCGGTGGCGGAAAGGAAGAAGCCGGGAGCCAGGAACTGCCCCAGCAGCAGGCTGCCGGCCAGCACCCGCAGGCCCGTCACCCAGGCAGCAGCCCGCCAGCCGCAGCGGGCCAGGACGATGAGGGTGACGATGTTGGCCAGCCCCGGCTTGACCCCGGGCAGGGGCGTGGGAATGGCGGCGTCGATGAGGGAGAGGCCGATGGCCGCCGCCGCCAGGCGGGCGATGCGGTGGTCCTCGGCGCTGAGGGGAATGCGCAGCACCCGGCGGCAGCCCGCGTCAGTAGCTGAGGGAGTCATAGGCGGAAGTGCGGCCGGCAATCTGCAGGCTGACGTGGTTGGGGGCGCAGATGGCGATCTCGCCGGGACGGGCCAGCCAGCCCTGGCGCACGCAGTACTGGCGCGGCCCGGGGTCGGCGGCGACGCGGGCCCGGCCGGGCTCCACGGCAATGACGGTACGGCCCAGGGGGCCGGGCACTTCCAGGGTGCGGCGCTGTTTCAAATCCACTTCGGCAAAGACCTGGCCGCCGCTGCGCACCACCGCCTTTTCCGCCGCCCCGCCCTGCCAGGCCAGGGGAAAGAGGCCGGCGCAGAGCATGGCCCCCAGGCCCAGGGTAAGCCAGTCGCCGGGACGCAGCAGGTGGCGCCATTCCTGCCAGCGCTGGCCCAGGGAGGGAGCGGCCGCCGCCGCCGGCTCACTTGGCGGCATCGGACAACTGCCGGTGACGCAGCAACACCCGCAGGCCGTCGTTGCCGCCCTCGTCTTCGCCGTCGCGGAACTGACGGGCCAGCCACTCGGCCAGGTACACGGAGCGGTGCTGGCCACCGGTGCAGCCCACGGCCACCGTCAGATAGCTGCGGCTGTCGCGCACATAGCTGGGCAGCCACTGGGAAACGAAATGGAAGATGTCCGCCGCCATGCGGCCCACGTCCTCCTGGGCTTCCAGGTAGTCGATCACAGGCTGGTCGCGGCCGGTGAGGGGGCGCAGGTCCGGGTCGTAATGGGGATTGGGCAGGCAGCGCACGTCGAAGACCAGGTCCGCGTCCAGGGGAATGCCGTGCTTGAAGCCGAAGGACTGGAACAGCAGGGTCAGGCCGTGGCTGGCGTCGGCGGCGATGAACTGGCGCACCCAGTCGCGCAGGGTGGCGGCCTTGAGGTCGCTGGTGTCGATGTGGTGGCCGAGCAGGGCGATCTCTTCCAGCAGTTCCCGCTCCTCCCGGATGGCCTCCACCAGGGTGCGGGACTCGGTGGCCAGGGGATGGCGGCGGCGGGTCTCGGAGAAGCGCTTGAGCAGGGTCTCGTCCTTGGCGTCGAGGAAGAGGAAGCGCAGCTCCACCTTGGCCTTGAGGCTATCCAGGAGCCGCGGCAGCTCCCGGATGCCGGCGCCGCCGCGCACGTCCATGGCCACCCCGACCTTGCTGTAGCCCTGGGCGGAAAGGGAGTCGATGAGCTGGGGCAGCAGCTCCGAGGGCAGGTTGTCCACGCAGTAGTAGCCGCCGTCTTCGAGGACGTTGAGGGCGATGGACTTGCCGGAGCCGGAGAGGCCGGAGATGAGGACCAGATGCATGGGGGCGGAGAGCAATCGGAAGGCGGAGGTATAAAGGGCGGGCCGGTGTGGGCCCGGTCCCCGGAGCATAGCGGCGGGGGCTTTCGCGATCAAGCCGGAGCGGCATACACTGTCGGGCCCCGGTTCGATCACCGACCGTCACGCAAGTTCATCGCCATGCACCTGCTCAGCATTCCCTTCCTGCCCGAACTGACCGCCCTGCGCCGGGACATCCACGCCCATCCGGAACTGGCTTTCGACGAGAGCCGCACCGCCGACATCGTGGCCCGGGAGCTGGAACGCTACGGCATCGAGGTGCACCGGGGTATCGCCAGAACCGGTGTGGTCGGCGTCCTCAGGAATGGCAGCTCCAAGCGCGCCATCGGCCTGCGCGCCGACATGGACGCCCTGCCCCTGGAGGAGAAAAACGAATTCCCCCACCGCTCCCGCCATGAAGGAAAGATGCACGCCTGCGGCCACGACGGCCACACCGCCCTGCTGCTGGGGGCGGCCCGCTGGCTGGCGGAGCAGCGCAACTTCGACGGCACCGTGGTCTTCATCTTCCAGCCCGCCGAGGAGTCGGAAGGCGGCGCCGCCGTCATGATCGAGGACGGCCTGTTCGAGAAATTCCCAGTGGATGCGGTGTACGGCCTGCACAACTGGCCCGGCATTCTCCTGGGGGAGATGGCCATCATGCCCGGCCCGGTGATGGCCGGCACCTGCGCCTTCGAGATCGCCATCCGCGGCCACGGCTGCCACGCCGCCATGCCCCACCAGGGGGTGGACCCCATCGTCGCCGGCAGCCAGCTGGTGCAGGCCCTGCAGACCGTGGTCAGCCGCACCCTGCATCCCTGTGAATCGGCGGTGGTCTCGGTCACCCAGTTCCACGCCGGCTCGGCCTGGAACATCATTCCCGACGACGCCATCCTGCGCGGCACCATCCGCACCTTCAAGCCGGAAGTGCAGGAAACCGTGGAGCGGGCCATCGAGCGCCTGGTCAGCGGCGTCGCCGCCGCCACCGGGGCCCAGATCGGCGTCACCTTCGACCACCGCTATCCGCCCACGGTCAATTCCGGCCCCGAAACCGAAGTCTGCCGCCACGCAGCCCGGGCCGTGCTGGGCCACGAGCGGGTCATCACCGACGCCCTGCCCTCCATGGGCGCCGAAGACTTCGCCTACATGCTGCGGGAAAAGCCCGGCTGCTACGTCTGGCTGGGCAACGGCCCGGGCACCGGCGGCTGCACCCTGCACAACCCCCACTACGACTTCAACGACGAGGCCCTGGCGGTGGGCATTTCCTACTGGGTCAGCCTGGCCGAGACCGCCCTCAAGCCGGCCTAGGCCGCTGCCCCTTCCTGGCTGGCGCGGAAGGCCACGTAACGGTCGCTGATGAACTGCTCGAGGGCCCGGGTCAGATCATTGCCGGACAGGCCGGATGCCAGTTCCCGGGCCCGGGCGACAAACTCATCCTGAGCGATGCCGGCCCCCTCGGCCAGTTGCAGCCACAGGGAACGCTGGGGCGTCGCCGCCTCCGTCACTTCGGGCATTTCCAATCCTTCCTGCTGCCAGCGGGTCTTCCAGCCAGCCATGGGGTCCCAGCCCCGGGGCGTGTCGTCCCCGGCCGCCGGCTCCGCTTGCGGCTGATCCGCCATCAAGACACCCGTGGCCCGGGAAATGTCCAGTTCGCGCTGGGCGTCGGCTTCGGTCATGGGCGCCTTCCAACCATCGATCTGGACCTTCATCGACAGATTGAGCAGGCGGTTGAAGCGGGCCTGCTTTTCCGGGTCCGGATTGTTGTGCCCGATTTCCTTCATCTCCTGGCGGAACTGCTGCAACAGGGCCTCGTTCTCCGGCAGCAGGGGCAGGTTGGCGACGCTGTCCGGCAGATAACCACCGCCGGGGACCGGCTGGCGCTGCTCCAGCCGGCCCCGGGCTTCGGCCATGATGTCCTCGGGAAAGTCCCGGCTCATCCAGTACTCCGCATCCGGCAGCTTCAGGCCCTGGCCGGTGTCATTTCTTGCCGCCTCCCGGGCGGCGCTGGAAATGGTCACGCTGGCACTGGGCGCCGCTGCCGCCGGGGTGGAGGCGGCCTCTGCGGTATCCCGCTGGCGGCCCAGGGCTGCGGCGGAAATGCGGCTAATGCTGGCATAGCCGCTGACTGCGGCAAGGGCAGAGGTGGTGCTCATCAATCGTCTCCTGGCGGCGCGGCAAAGTCTGCCGCGGGTGGCTCATGCCCGACTTCCATGCAGAAGTCATGCCAGAAACGTAAAGCCAGGTTAACGCGCCACCAGCCAGCCCTCTTCTTCCTGCAGCACGCCGGCCCGCAGCAGGTCGGCGGTGAGCCATTCCGCCGTTTCCTCCTCGTCCATGGCCAGGTAGCGGGCGGCCACGGAGCGGGGGAAGCTGAGGCTGGCGATGAGACCCGGCAGTTCGCGGCGCTGTACCCGGCGCTTTTCCAGCAGGTAGAAGACCAGCATCACCTTGAGGGCGTGACGGGCCAGGCGTTCGATGGAACTCTCGAAGCCGGCCAGGCGGGAATAGGCCCGCTCGAAGCTTTCGCCGATGTCGGCAAAGGGGGCGCCGTGGCCGGGAATGACCGCCCGGATGGGCAGGGCGGCCAGCATGTCCAGGGTCTGGCGGGTGGTGCGCAGGCCGTCGCCTCCCAGCAATTCGGCGAAGATGACGCCGAAGCCGTCCTGCCACAGGGCGTCGCCGGAGATGAGGATGCCCTGGTCGGCATTGAAATAGGCCAGGGCGTCCATGTCGTGGCCGGGCACGGCCAGGGCCTGCCATTCCAGGCCGCCCAGGGTCAGCCGGTCGCCGGCGGCCAGGGTGGCGTCGTGCTGGAAGCGGGCCGCCTGCTGTCCCAGGGGCGAGAGCAGCAGGGCCTCCTCGTCCCACTCGGCGATGGTCGCCGCCATGCCGGCGGGCACCAGCACCCGGCAGCCGGTGGCGTGCTTCAAGGCGGCATTGCCGCCGATGTGGTCGGAGTGGGAGTGGGTGTTGATGAGACGGGTCAGGCGGCGACCGTCCAGGGCCTTTTCCACCAGGGCCAGGGTCTGGGCGGCGTGGGTGACGTAGCCGCTGTCCACCAGGGCCGCTTCTTCATCCTCGATGCAGAGGACGTTGTTGGAGGAGAGCCAGCCCCGCTCCAGCACCAGCAGGGAATCGGGCAGCCGGGGCGGCGGCGCCACGGATCGGGAGGATGCCATCAGTCGCTGCCTGGGCCGAGTTCGGCCTGCACATTGGCCGGCAGGGGCGCCTCCGGCTCAGCCGGCGGCAACGGCTGGGGGACCGGCACCGGATCCCCGTCGCCGAAAATCTCGGCCTCGCTGCGGCCGCAGCCGATGCAGTAGCCGTCCTCCATGGTGCAGATACCGATGCAGGGATTGTCCTGTTCGCTCATGGCAGACTCACTGATGGCTGCTGCCGGCGGCAGCAGCTGGGGATTCCTGGGCCTGCCGGCGCGCTTCCACCGCAGCCAGCACGGCCAGGCGCGCTTCGTCCGCAGCGCCGGCCCAGGCGGCGATTTCCTCCAGGGTGCGCAGGCAGCCCCGGCACAGGCCGGAGGCGGCGTCCATCTGGCAGATGTTGATGCAGGGTGAGGCAACGGCCATGACAGTCTCGTCCGACAAAAAAGGGGCCGGGGTAGACCCGGCCCGCTACGGGGGGTTCCGTTTCAGCCGGCGCACTTGGCCAGCAGGGCCCGGGCGGCCTTGGAGGCGGACTCCCGCCCCAGGTGGGCGGAAATGAAGGCGCCGGCTTCCACCAGCCGCTGCAGGTCGATGCCGGTGCTGATGCCCAGGCCCTCAAGCAGATAGACCACGTCTTCCGTGGCCACGTTCCCCGAGGCGCCCTTGGCGTAGGGGCAGCCGCCCAGGCCGGCGACGGAGGCGTCGAACACCGCCAGGCCCAGCTGCAGGGAAGCGTAGATATTGGCCACGGCCATGCCGTAGGTGTCGTGGTAGTGGCCGGCGAGCTTGGCCATGGGCACGTGGCGGGCGCAGGCCTCCAGCAGGCGGGAAACGCTGGCCGGATTGCCGACGCCGATGGTGTCGCCCAGGGAGACTTCGTAGCAGCCCATGTCGTAGAGGATCTTCGCCACTTCGGCGGCCTTCTCCGGTGCCACGGCGCCCTCGTAGGGACAGCCGACGACACAGGAGACGTAGCCCCGCACCTTGATCTCCAGGGCCGAGGCGGCGGCAACGATGGGCTCGAAGCGCTTCAGGCTTTCGGCGATGGAGCAGTTGATGTTCTTCTGGGAAAAAGCCTCGGAGGCGGCACCGAAGATGGCCACCTCGGTGGCCCCGGCCTCCACCGCCGAGTCGAAGCCCTTCAGGTTGGGCGTCAGCACCGGGTAGGCGACCCCGGGCTGTTGGCGGATGCCGCGCAGCACCTCGCTGTTGTCCCCCATCTGGGGCACCCACTTGGGGGAGACGAAGGAGGTGGCCTCCACCGCCGGCAGGCCGGCGGCGGCCAGGCGTTCGATCAGTTCGATCTTCACCGCCGTGGGCACCACCTGCTTTTCATTCTGCAGGCCGTCCCGGGGGCCGACCTCGACGATCTTGACGTGGGTGGGTAGGGGCATGGTCAGTCTCCGCTAGGGTCAGGCCGGCTGGGGCGACATGAGGGCCTCGCCGGGGGCGGGCCCCGGCTGCCGCTCCAGCAGGCCGCCGGCGGTGGTGGCCGGCAGGGGACGGTGGAAGTAATAGCCCTGGTAGGCGGTACAGCCCAGGGCGGTGAGGAAGTCGAGCTGCTCCCGGGTCTCCACCCCTTCGGCCACGGTGGCGCAGCCCAGCACCCGGGACAGGGACAGGATGGATTTGACGATCAGGGCCTTCTTCTCCTGGCCGGGCAGGTCGGCGATGAAGGAGCGGTCGATCTTGATGGCGGAGACGGGGAATTCGTTGAGCTTGGAAAGGGAGGAATAGCCGGTGCCGAAGTCGTCGATGAGCAGGGCGAAGCCCCGCTCCCGCAGGGCCTGGGCATTCTCCACCGCCAGCCGTTCGTCGCGGATGAGGCCGGTCTCGGTGATCTCGATCTCCACCAGGGCCGGCGGAATGTGGTGCCGGGCCAGGGTCTCCCCCAGGCGGTGCACGATGTCGGGACGGACGATGTCCAGGGCCGACAGGTTGATGGCCACCGGCAGCAGGCGGCAGCCTTCGCCCTGCCAGCGCTGCAGCTGGCGGCACACCTGCTCCAGGACGAAATCGGTGAGGCGGTGCATGAGGCCGGTGCGCTCCGCCAGGGGAATGAACTCCGCCGGGCTCACCGCCCCCAGGCGCGGATGCTGCCAGCGCAGCAGGGCCTCGAAGCCCAGCACCTTGCCGTCGGCCAGGCACTTGGGCTGGTACACCAGCTCCAGGCCGCTGTCGTCCAGTTCCCGCAGGGCTAGTTCCAGGTCCAGCTGGCGGTGGTGGCGCTGCTCCATTTCCTGATCCAGCACCGCGACGCTGCCTTCGGGCAGGTTGCGCGCCAGCTCCAGGGCCGTCTGCACCCGCTGCAGGGCCTCGTCCGCCCCCTCATCCAGCCGCGCCGCGGTGACGCCCACGGCCACCGGCACCGGCACCGCCAGGCCGCTGTCGGGCAGGGCCAGCTCCCGGGGCAGTTGCTGCAGCAGGCCCCGGGCCCGGGCTTCGGGCGCCTCCCCCGGCTCCAGGGGCAGCAGCAGGGCGAAGGTCACCCCGGCGGTGCGGGCCAGGAAGGCGTCGGCCGGCAGGTGCTCCGCCAGGGCCTGGCCGTAGGCCCGCAGCAGGGCGTCGCCGATGGCCGGACCGAGGCGGTCGTTCACCGCCCGCAGATTGGTCAGGCGCAGGTTGAGCAGGGCCCAGGCCCGCTCCTCCCCCGCCTGGCCCAGTTCCTCGAAACGCTGGCGCAGGTACTGCCGGTTGGGCAGGCCGGTGAGGGTGTCATGCAGTTCCAGGTAGGAGGCGTTGGCGGCGCTGCGGGCCAGGGCCAGCTTGGCTTCCCGCAGGGGGGTGTCGTCCCGCAGGATGACCAGGAAATTGCCGTCGTGCTCCAGGCGCCGGGGCTGCACCGTGACCCAGCGCAGCTGGCCGTCGGGGCGCCGCACCTGGCGCTCGCCCCCCAGCTCTTCCGGCTTGCGGCCCCAGATGCCCAGGTAGCGCTGCATGTTCTGCCCCTCTTCCAGCTGCTCGCTGCTCACCCCCAGGAGCTGGGCCGCCTGGGTGTTGGCCTTGATGATGTGGCCGCCGCGGCCGCAGATGAGCAGGGCCATGCCGGAGTGGTCGAACATGTCGCGGAAGACGCTGTTGCTGCGGGACAGCCGCTGATTGCTCACCGCCAGCTGCACGCCGCGGAATTCCAGGGCCTGGAGGGCGCGGAAGACGGCCAGGGGCACGCACAGGTTGAAGAAGAGGAAGACCAGGGTCTGGATGTAGGCGTGGCTCTCGGGCAGGGTGATGGAGTACTGGGGCCCCAGGGGATTGAGCAGGGGCTGGTTGCGCAGCAGCACCGCGAAGAGCAGGGTGTTGAGCAGCATCATGAGCACGGCCGAGCGCATGCCGAAGAACAGGCGGGCCACCAGGGGCGCGCTGTAGGCGAAGATGATGCCGAGCTTGGCTATCTCGAAGACGTCGACGAAGAAGAGGATGTGCAGGCTGGCGGCGTAGATGGTGAGCAGCAGGAAGCCGGCACCCAGGCGCACGTTGCGCAGGGCGGCATAGATGGCCGCGGCCAGCAGCAGGTAGAAGCCGGTGACGATGACGGGGATGTGGTACAGCCCGAGGCCGATGGCCTGCCAGGAACTGTGGGCCGCCACCAGAAACTCGAGGCAGATGCCGGAGATGAGGATGATGCGCAGCGCACTCTGTCGCCACACCGGCTCGCCCAGTTCGGGCGCTTCCGGCTCGTGGAGGAGGAACAGTCTGGCAAGTTTTTTCAGCATGGTGGCGGCATACCTGAGGAAACCTGAACGGCTCAAGGGGCGGGCGGACCAGGGCCCCGTTCCTGGGGTGCAAAACCGGCGAAGACTATCCGCCATCATAGCAGCCCCGGGACGCGCGCCAAGCCTTATTGTTGCGGCACCATCCCCGGAGAATGGCTACTGTCGCCGATCTCCGGGGTATGCTCCGTTCAGGCCGCCGCTTCCGGCGCGAAATCCACCAACTCGGCCCCGTCGGCCACCTGCTCGCCAACGGCATAGCGGAAGCCCTTGAGATTGCCCTGCTTCGGCGCCGTGATGGTGTGCTCCATTTTCATGGCCTCCAGGATCAGCAGGGGCGTTCCCTTTGCCACCGGCCCCGGCTGGGCCAGCAGGGCCACCACCTTGCCCGGCATGGGGGCGGTGAGGCCGCCGCCCTGGGCGCCGCCGGCTTCCACCAGGTGCAGGGGATCGTGGCGCTCGATGACGTAGGTGCCGCTGTTGAGGAAGACGTGGCGTTTCTCACCCACCGCCACCACGCTGGCCATCAGGCGCCGGTCTTCCAGCTCCACCGCCAGCCGGTCGTGGGCCAGCAGGCGGCCCCGGGCCAGCAGCGTGTCGTTGCGCAGGATCAGCTGCCAGTCCTCGCCGGCATAGGCCACGCCCACGTCCACCTGGGTCTCGCCGACCCGGAAGCTGACGGTGCGGCGGGCGGCAATGTTCATGCGCCAGCCGTCGCGCCGGTTCCACGGCGACCAGGGATCGCCGCTGCGCCGGCCCTGCTGGGCCGCCTGTTCCCGCTCCCGCAGCAGCTCGGCCACGGTGGCGGTGAGGATGACGTCCCGCGGCACTTCCGGGCTCTCGGGAAAGAGGAAGTCCTGCTGCCGCTCGATCAGGCCCGTGTCCAGGTCGGCGCCGGCGAAGGCGGGGCAGGACACCAGGCGGGAGAGGAAGTCGATGTTGGTGGTGACGCCCACCACCCGGTAGTCGGCCAGGGCCTGGCGCATGCGGGCCAGGGCGGCCTCCCGGTCCTCGTCCCAGACGATCAGCTTGGCGATCATGGGGTCGTAGTGGGGCGTGATCTCGTCGCCCTCCTCGACGCCGGTGTCCACCCGCACATTGAGGCCCTCGGCCGGCGGTACCAGGTGCAGCAGGCGGCCGGTGGAGGGGAGGAAGCCCTTGCCCGCGTCCTCGGCGTAGATGCGGGCCTCCAGGGCATGGCCGCGGATCTGCAGCTGCTCCTGGCGCAGCGGCAGGGCTTCGCCGGCGGCGACCCGCAGCTGCCATTCCACCAGGTCCTGGCCGGTGATCATTTCGGTGACGGGGTGCTCCACCTGGAGGCGGGTGTTCATCTCCATGAAGTAGAAAGAGCCGTCCTGGTTGGCGATGAATTCCACGGTGCCGGCACCGACGTAGCCGACGGCCTTGGCGGCGGCCACGGCGGCCTCGCCCATCTGGCGGCGGCGCTCCGGCGTCATGCCCGGCGCCGGGGCCTCTTCCAGCACCTTCTGGTGGCGGCGCTGCACCGAGCAGTCCCGCTCGAAGAGATAGACGCAGTTGCCCCGGCTGTCGCCGAAGACCTGGATTTCGATGTGGCGCGGCCGGGTGATGTACTTCTCCACCAGCACCTGGTCGTTGCCGAAGGAGGAACGGGCCTCCCGCCGGCAGGAGGCCAGGGCGGCGATGAAGTCCTCGCCCTTGTCCACCAGGCGCATGCCCTTGCCGCCACCGCCGGCGGCAGCCTTGATCAGCACCGGGTAGCCGATGGCGTCGGCCTGCTGCTTGAGGAATTCCGGCTCCTGGTTGTCGCCGTGGTAGCCCGGGGTGAGGGGCACGGCGGCTTTTTCCATGAGGGCCTTGGCGGCGCTCTTGGAGCCCATGGCGCGGATGGCGGAGGCGGGCGGGCCGATGAAGACGACGCCGGCGGCGGCGCAGGCCTCGGCAAAATCGGCGTTCTCGGAGAGGAAGCCGTATCCCGGGTGGATGGCCTGGGCGCCGGTGCGCCGGGCGGCGTCGAGAATCTTCTCGGCCACCAGATAGGATTCCCGCGCCGCAGCCGGGCCCAGCAGCACCGCCTCGTCGGCCAGGCGCACATGGCGGGCGTTGGCATCGGCCTCGGAATAGACGGCCACGGTGCGGATGCCCAGACGGCGGGCGGTCTTGATGACGCGGCAAGCGATCTCGCCGCGGTTGGCAATCAGGATCTTGCTGAACATCTTGTCTCCTCCGGGCCCCCGTCTAGGCGCGGGGGCTTGGGCATGTTGGGGTGGGGTGCGGCTTCAGTCGGTGATCCAGTGGGGCTTGCGCTTCTCCAGGAAGGCGGCGATGCCTTCCCGGCCTTCCGCCGAGGCCCGCATGGCGGTGATGCGCCGGGTGGTGTCGGCGATCACGGCATCGTCGATGGGCTGGTTGGCCACGGCCCGGATCAGCTCCTTGCTCGCGGCCTGGGCGGCGGGGCCGTTCTTCAGCAGCTTGTCCACGATCTCGCCCACGGCCTCGTCCAGCTGCTCCTCGCTCGGCACGATCTCGTGCAGCAGCCCCAGGCGGTAGCCTTCGGCGGCAGAAAAACGCTCGGCGGTGAGAAAGTAGCGGCGGCACTGGCGCTCGCCCAGGGCGGCGATGACGTAGGGGCTGATGACGGCGGGAATGAGGCCCAGCTTCACTTCCGTCAGGGCGAACATGGCGTCGTAGCTGGCCACCGCCACGTCGCAGGCGGCCACCAGGCCGACCCCGCCGCCGTAGGCGGGGCCCTGGACCCGGGCCACGGTGGGCTTGGCCAGGGTGTTGAGGGTGCGCAGCAGTTCCGCCAGATTGCCGGCGTCGGCCAGGTTCTGCTCCGGGGTGTAGCCGGCGGCCCGCTTCATCCAGTTGAGGTCGGCCCCGGCGCAGAAGCTCTTGCCGGTGGCGGAGAGCACCACCACCCGCACCGCCGGGTCGGCTTCCAGCTGCTTCAAGCCGGCGGTGATTTCCGCCATCAGGGTCTCGTCGAAGGCGTTGTGGCGGTCCGGCTTGTTGAGGGTGAGGATGCCGACGGGGCCGTCCACTTCGATGAGGATGGAGCTGAAGGTCATGGTCTTGTTCTCCCTGTGCGTTACATGCGGAATACGCCGAACCGGGTCTCTTCCGCCGGCGCATTCATGGCCGCCGAGAGCCCCAGGCCCAGCACCCGGCGGGTGTCCGCCGGATCGATGATTCCATCATCCCACAGGCGGGCGCTGGCGTAGTAGGGGTGGCCCTGGGTTTCGTACTGCTCGCGGATGGGGCGGCGGAATTCCTCCTCCTCCTCCGCGCTCCACTGCTTGCCTGCCGCTTCCAGGCCGTCCCGCTTCACCGTGGCCAGCACGCTGGAAGCCTGCTCGCCGCCCATCACCGAAATGCGGGCATTGGGCCACATCCAGAGGAAGCGGGGCGAGTAGGCCCGGCCGCACATGCCGTAGTTGCCGGCACCGAAGGAGCCGCCGATGACCACGGTGAACTTGGGCACTTTGGCGGTGGCCACGGCGGTCACCATCTTGGCCCCGTCCCGGGCGATGCCGCCGTTCTCGTACTTGCGCCCCACCATGAAGCCGGTGATGTTCTGCAGGAACACCAGGGGGATGTTGCGCTGGGCGCACAGCTCGATGAAGTGGGCGGCCTTCAAGGCCGATTCGGAAAAGAGGATGCCGTTGTTGGCGACGATCCCCACCGGGTAGCCCCAGATGCGGGCGAAGCCGCAGACGATGGTGGTGCCGTAGCGGGCCTTGAATTCGTCGAAGTCGGAACCGTCCACGATGCGGGCGATGATCTCGCGCACATCGAAGGGCTTCTTGGTGTCGGTGGGGATGACGCCGTACAGCTCCTCGGCGGCATAGAGGGGCTCCACCGGCTCGCTGAGGCTGACCGAGGGCTGCTTCTGCCAGTTGAGGTTCTTGACGATGCGCCGGGCGATGGCCAGGGCGTGCTGATCGTTCTCGGCGTAATGGTCGGCAACGCCGGAGACGCGGGTATGCACGTCGGCCCCGCCCAGGTCCTCCGCCGTCACCACCTCGCCAGTGGCGGCCTTCACCAGGGGCGGGCCGCCGAGGAAGATGGTGCCCTGCTCCTTGACGATGATGGACTCGTCGGACATGGCCGGCACGTAGGCGCCGCCGGCGGTGCAGGAGCCCATCACGGCGGCGATCTGGGGAATGCCCTGGGCCGAGAGATTGGCCTGGTTGAAGAAGATGCGGCCGAAGTGCTCCTTGTCCGGGAAGACCTCGTCCTGCATGGGCAGGAAGGCTCCGCCCGAATCCACCAGGTAGATGCAGGGCAGGCGGTTCTCCAGGGCGATCTCCTGGGCCCGCAGGTGCTTCTTCACGGTCATGGGGTAGTAGGTGCCGCCCTTCACCGTGGCGTCGTTGGCGACGATCATGCACTCCACGCCATTGACCCGGCCGATGCCGGCGATCACCGAGGCAGCCGGCACGTCGCCGCCGTACATGCCGTGGGCCGCCAGCTGGCCGATCTCCAGGAAGGGAGTGCCCGGGTCCAGCAGGGCGCTGACCCGCTCCCGGGGCAGCAGCTTGCCCCGGGCGATGTGCTTCTGCCGCGCCGCCTCCGGCCCGCCCAGGGCGATGCGGGCCATCTGCTGGCGCAGGTCCGCCACCAGCCCCGCCATGGCATCGGCGTTGTGCTGGAAGTCCTCGGACCGGGGATTGAGTTGGGTTTTTAGTATGCTCATGTCTCCTCGCTTCTTATAGTTCGGGGTGGATGCGGACAAGTTGCAGCCCCGGCCAGGAGACAGCCACCGCTCCATTTCGGCACGGCCCCGACAAGGCGGCCGGCAGGGAAAGGGCGCGGAGCAGGCTCATGGCTAGAGCTGACCTTCCTTTTCCACCCACTTGATGACGCTGGGGGGTTCATAGGCGGCCATGCGCTTGAGCAGGGCGGCGGGATCGGTATCGGCCAGCAGCAGGTTGCGATGCACTTCCCGCACGAAACCCTCGTCCCGGGCCCGGTCGCACAGGGCCAGCAGCGGCGCGTAATAACCCGCAACGTCGAGGATGGCGGCGGGCTTGCCGTGGAAGCCGAGCTGGGCCCAGGTGAGGATTTCGCACAACTCCTCGAAAGTGCCGAAGCCGCCGGGCAGGGCGATGAAGCCGTCGGCCAGTTCGGCCATGCGGGCCTTGCGGGTGTGCATGGAATCCACCACCTCCAGGCGCGTCAGCCCCGGATGGCCGACCTCCTTGTCCATCAGGGACTGGGGAATGACGCCGGTGACGCTGCCACCGGCGGCCATGCAGGCATCGGCCACGACGCCCATGAGACCGACGTTGCCGCCGCCGTAGACCAGTTCAATACCCTCCCGGGCCAGCAGGGTGCCAAGGCCTTCGGCGGCCTGGCGGTATTCGGGACGGTTGCCGAAGCTGGAACCGCAGAAGACGCAAATTCGTTTCATGTACTTTCCACCTTGGATGAAGCCAAAGCGGACAAGCATAGCGCGAGGCGGCAGGGGGGGGCCATGGCGGATGCAGCTGCCCGGGGGTGGAAAGTCATGACGGACACGACAAATGCTCAGAAGGCGCCGTGGGCCAGCCAGCGTTCGATCTGGGGCAGGCGGTCGGCGCCCCAGAAGGGCTCGCCGTCGATGAAGATGAAGGGGGCGCCGAAGACGCCGCGGGCGATGGCGGCATCGCACTCCTGGCGCAGCCGGGCCTTCATTTCCTCGCTCTGGATGGCGGCAGCCAGGGCCGCCGGATCGGCGCCGGCCTGCACGGCCAGCTCGGTCACCACGGCCGTATCGGAGATGTCCCGTCCGTGCACGAAGAGGGCGCGGAAGACGGCATGGGCAAAGGCCCGGGCCTGGGCGCAGTCCTGCTGGTGCAGCCAGTAGTAGGCCCGCGCCGCGGCCTGGGTAGGCAGGGGGAACTTGCTGGGAAAGCGGAAAGGCAGGCCGAGGTAGCGGGCCGAGCGGTCGAAGTCCCGCCGGGAATAGTCGCCCTTGAGGGGAATCTCGGTCAGGGGGGCGCTGCCGGTGGCCTTGAAGACCACGCCGAGCAGGATGGGCCGCCATTTGACCTGGCGCCCGTACCGGGCGGCGAGGGCGTCGATCTGCTCGCTGGCCAGGTAGGCGTAGGGAGAGGAGAAGTCGAAGTAGAACTCCAAAGGCTCGGCCATGGCCATGCTCCTGTTGTTGCTCCGCGGGGTTGGGGTGCGGGGCGCCGTCGTTATTGTAGGGTGGCGCCCCGGTGTTGCCGGTACTGCTTACTCCTGGGCGATGCTGCGGCCGATCACCAGACGCTGGATGTCGTTGGCGCCTTCGTAGATCTGGCTGATGCGCACGTCGCGGTAGATGCGCTCCACCGGGAAGTCGCTGGTGTAGCCGACGCCGCCGTGGATCTGGATGGCGTCGGAAGCGATCTTCTCGGCAGCCTCGGAGGCGAACATCTTGGCCATGGAGGCTTCCTTGAGGCAGGGCTTGCCCGCATCCTTCAACGCAGCGGCGCGCCACACCATGAGGCGGGCGGCGTCGAGCAGGGTGTTCATGTCGGCCAGGCGGAAATTGACGGCCTGGTGCTCGATGATGGGCTGGCCGAAGGTGACCCGCTCCTTGGCGTAGCGCACGGCGGCCTCGAAGGCGGCGCGGGCCATGCCGATGCTCTGGGCGGCGATGCCGATACGGCCGGCTTCGAGGTTGGAGAGGGCAATCTTGTAGCCTTCGCCTTCCTTGCCGAGCAGGGCGGAGGCGGGTACGCGGCAATCCTCGAAAATGATCTGCACGGTGTCGGAGGCATGCTGGCCCATCTTCTCCTCGGTGCGGCCGACGATGAAGCCCTTGGTGTCGGTGGGCACCAGGAAGCAGGAGATGCCCTTCTTGCCGGCGGCCTTGTCGGTGACGGCGAAAACGATGGCCATGTGGGCATGCTTGCCGGTGGTGATGAACTGCTTGACGCCGTTCAGCACGAAATGGTCGCCGTCCCGGTCGGCCCGGGTGGTGATGGCGGCCGCATCGGAGCCGGTGTGGGGTTCGGTCAGGCAGAAGCAGCCCAGCTTCTCGCCCCGGGCCAGGGGCTTGAGCCATTCTTCCTTCTGCTGGTCGGTGCCGTACTTCTGGGTGATACCGCAGGCCAGGGAGTTCTGCACCGAGACGATGGTGGAGGTGGCGCCGTCGCCGGCGGCGATTTCTTCCAGGGTCAGCACCAGGCTCATGTAGTCCATGCCGGCACCGCCCCACTCTTCGGGCACGCACATGCCCATGGCACCCAGCTCGCCCAGTTCCTTCAGGGCTTCGGCGGGGAAGGTGTGGTTCTTGTCCCATTCGGCGGCGAAGGGGGCCAGACGCTCCTGCGCGAAGGCGCGCATGGAGTCGCGGATCATTTCCTGTTCCTGCGTCAGAATCATTTGCTACTACTCCGTCTTGTCGTTTTCGGCGCGGCGCCCGTCCGGGGCGCCGCGGTTTGCATCAATGGGACAGGCAGGGCCCGTCTCAGAACATTTCCACGCCAACGGCCACGGCTTCGCCGCCGCCGATGCACAGGGAGGCGACGCCCTTCTTCTTGCCGTACTGCTTCAGGGCGCCGATCAGGGTCACCAGGATGCGGGCGCCGGAAGCACCGATGGGGTGGCCCAGGGCGCAGGCGCCGCCGTGCACGTTCACCTTGGCCGGGTCCAGCTTGAGGTCCTTGATGGCGGCCATGGTGACCACGGCGAAGGCTTCGTTGATTTCCCACAGGTCCACGTCGGCCACGTTCCAGCCGGTCTTCTGCATCAGCTTTTCCATGGCGAAGACGGGGGCGGTGGTGAACAGGTTGGGTTCCTGGGCGTGGGTGGTGTGACCGACGATCTTGGCGATGGGGCAAAGGCCCAGGGCCTTGGCCTTGGATTCCTTCATCAGCACCAGGGCGGCAGCGCCGTCGGAGATGGAGGAGGAGTTGGCGGCGGTGACGGTGCCATCCTTCTTGAAGGCGGGCTTCAGGGCGGGGATCTTTTCGATCTGGGCCTTCAGGGGCTGCTCGTCCTGGTCCACCACCACATCGCCCTTCTTGCCGGCGATGGTGACGGGAGCGATTTCCCACTTGAACAGACCTTCCTTGATGGCCTTCTGGGCGCGCACGGTGGACTGGATGGCCCACTCGTCCTGGGCTTCGCGGGTGAAGCCGTAGGACTCGGCGCATTCCTCGGCGAAGGTGCCCATCAGGCGGCCCTTCTGGTAGGCATCCTCGAGGCCGTCGAAGAACATGTGGTCCAGCAGCTGGCCGTGGCCCAGGCGATAGCCGCCGCGGGCCTTGGGCAACAGGTAGGGGGCATTGGACATGGATTCCTGGCCGCCGGCGACGCCGATCTCGTAGGAGCCGGCCAGCAGGCTGTCGTGCACCATCATCACGGACTTGAGGGCAGAGCCGCACACCTTGTGGATGGTGGTGCAGCCGGCGGAGAGGGGCAGACCGGCGCCCAGGGCGGCCTGGCGGGCCGGGGCCTGGCCGACGCCGGCTTGCAGCACGTTGCCGAACACCACCTCTTCCACCTGTTCCGGCTTGATGCCGGCCCGTTCGACGGCGGCCTTGATGGCCGTGGCGCCGAGCTGGGGTGCGGTCAGGCTGTTGAAGTCGCCCTGGAAGCCACCCATGGGGGTGCGGGCAACGGAAACGATGACGATGGGGTCAGACATAGTGCTCTCCTAGGTTAAAGAATCTCCGGCCGCCCGCCTGGCACCGCCAGGCCGACGGCCGAATTCAGTTTCATGCCGTTTCGGCAAATAGCTCCCGGCCGATCAGCATACGGCGGATTTCGCTGGTGCCGGCGCCGATCTCGTAGAGCTTGGCGTCGCGCCACAGGCGGCCGGTGGGGTATTCGTTGGTGTAGCCGACGCCGCCCAGGGTCTGGATGGCCTCGCCGGCCATCCAGGTGGCCTTTTCGGCGGAATAGAGGATGGCGCCGGCGGCGTCCTTGCGCAGGCTGCGGGCATGGTCGGCCCGGTCGCAGGCCTGGCCCACGGCATAGACGTAGGCCCGGGTGGCCTGCCAGGTGGAATACATGTCGGCCAGCTTGCCCTGCATCAGCTGGAATTCGCCGATGGGAGTGCCGAACTGTTCCCGCTCATGCAGGTAGGGCAGCACCACGTCCATGCAGGCCGCCATGATGCCCAGCGGACCGCCGCAGAGCACGGCCCGCTCGTAGTCGAGGCCGCTCATCAGCACCTTGGCGCCGTTGCCGACGCCGCCGAGAACGTTCTCCTCCGGCACCTCGCAGTCGTCGAAGAACAGGGGGAAGGTGTTGGAGCCGCGCATGCCCAGCTTGTCCAGGTGGGTGCCGTGGCTGAAGCCCTTGAAGCCCTTTTCCACGATGAAGGCGGTCATGCCCTTGGCGCCGGCGTTGAGGTCGGTCTTGGCGTACACCACCAGGGTGTCGGCATCGCCGCCGTTGGTGATCCACATCTTGGAACCGTTGAGGACGTAGCGGTCGCCCTTCTTCTCCGCCTTGAGCTTCATGGAGACCACGTCGGAACCGGCATTGGGCTCGGACATGGCGAGGGCCCCGACCTGCGTGCCAGAGATCAGGCCAGGCAGGTACTTGGCCTTCTGGGCCGCAGTGCCGTTGCGGCGGATCTGGTTCACGCAGAGGTTGGAGTGGGCGCCGTAGGAGAGGCCCACGGAGGCGGAGGCCCGGGAGATTTCCTCCATGGCCACGATGTGGGCCAGGTAGCCCATGGCAGTGCCGCCGTATTCCTCCTCGGCGGTCATGCCGAGCAGGCCCAGGTCGCCGAATTTCTGCCACAGGTCGGCGGGGAACTCGTTGTCCCTGTCGATCTGGGCCGCCCGGGGGGCGATTTCCTTGGCTGCGAAGGCGCGCACGGTGTCGCGCAGCATCTCGATGGTTTCACCGTGACCGAAGTCCAGGCTGGGAATGTGCATTTGTCTCGCTCCTTTGGATTTTTTCCTTTTCCAGACCACCCGTGGCTTTGTCGCCTTCGCCTCGCCGTGCTGTTCGCACTGTCTTCGGCTTGGCTTCGCGCCACGAGCGGCCTGGAAAAGGAATTGTTTTGTGATGCCGCTTGTTACGGCTTATTCCTTGTGGCTTGTCTCATGTTTTTCTTTTTTACCGTGCATGGTCATGATGGTCTGCTGCATGACCGCGCACAGGGTCTTCTTGCCGTCTTTCACTGCAAACACCTCGCCCCGGGTCACGGTCAGGGTGCGGCCGTATTTCAGCACCGTGCCCTGGGCTATGAGCAGTTCCCCGTCGGCCGGGGCCAGCAGGTTCATCTTGTATTCCACCGTCAGCACGCTGGCGTCGGCGGGCGTCAGGGTGTTGGCGGCATAGCCGGCGGCGGAATCGGCAATCATGCCGACCACGCCGCCGTGGATGAAGCCGTGCTGCTGGGTCACCTCCGGCTTGTGGGGCAGGTGGATCTCCGTGTAGCCCGCCTCCACCACCGGCATGGTGGCCCCGATCAGGGCCATGGCCTGCTGGCGGTGGAAGCTGTCCCGCACACGGGCGGCGAAATCCGGATCGCTGGGGTGGTGCATCTGGTCTCCTCCGGCGCATTGTTGCGCTCTCTGGGATGCTATTGAATGTTACGTTGACGTAAACGTCAACTACCGCTGAAAACCTTCAGCCGGCCGCCTTGCCGGCGCTGGCCGCTCCTTGGCTGCGGCCGGCCTTTTCCAGGGCTTCGGCCTCCACCAGATGCTCGCGGCAGACGGCTTCGATGGTCTCGATCTCGGCCAGAACGGCCTCGATGTCCTCCCGCTGCTGCTCCAGGGCGGCCCGCCGTTCCGACAGCACGTCGAGCAGGCGGGTCAGCTGGTCGGTCTCGTCCCGGGCCACGTCGTACATGTCGATCAGGTCCCGGATCTCGGCCAGGGACAGGCCCAGGCGCTTGCCCCGCAGGGCCAGCTTGAGGCGGGTGCGGTCGCGCTTGGTGTAGACCCGGTTGCGCCCTTCCCGGTTGGGCGCGAGCAAGCCCTGGTCCTCCCAGAAGCGGATGGTGCGGGGCGTGATGTTGAACTCCCGGGCCAGGTCCGAAATGGTAAAGGTCGGGGTGGCGGCAGCAGGCTCGGCCGCTTCGCTAACGGTGCTCACGTCGGCGCATCTCCGGAGAAAGTGGGGCGGGTTGGGAAAAGTGACGGGAGAGTTAAACAGATGCCCCGCCATTTTTCAATCGATACGACGGATAGCCGCCGCCAAAGGCCGGCCGGGATCGCCCCGGGACCAGCCGCCTGTCATGTTGGCGTAAGGGAACTGGGCTTCAATGGTCCTTGTCCCGGGGTATAGTTAAAAACTCCAATAACGCCCCTGCCACCCCACTCCTGTCCATGAAACCATCGCTGCACCTGCCCTTTTCCGAGCCCCCGGCCCCCGGCACCACCCTGGAAGTGGCGCCCGGCATCCTCTGGCTGCGCATGCCCCTGCCCTTCGTCCTCAACCACATCAACCTGTGGCTGCTGCGGGACGGCGACGGTTGGGTGGTGGTGGACACCGGCTTCGGCCTGCCCGACATCCAGGCCATCTGGGAAACGGTCCTGGCCGGCCTCGACGGCCCCATCACCGGCATCGTCGTCACCCATTTCCACCCGGACCACCTGGGCCTGGCCACCTGGCTGCAGGAGCGCTCCGGCGCCCCGCTGTACATGACCGCCGGCGAATACCTGACCGGCCACGCCGTCTGGCACGAAATCGGCGGCCACGGCACCGCCCCCATGCTGGCCCAGTTCCGCGTGCACGGCCTCGACGCGGAGCGCTGCGCCGCCCTGGAGCAGCGGGGCAACGGCTATCGCAAGGGAGTGCCGGCCATGCCCCAGACCTACCACCGCCTGTTCGACGGCGACACCCTGGAGATCGGTGGCCGGCGCTGGCAGGTCATCGTCGGCCACGGCCATTCGCCCGAGCACATGTCCCTTTACTGTGCTGATTCCAACGTGTTAATTTCAGGTGACATGCTGTTGCCGAAAATTTCCACCAACATCAGCGTTTATGCGGTCACCCCCCGGGACAACGCCCTGGAGCATTACCTGGATTCCCTGACCCGCTTCGCCCGGGAATGCTCAGACGAATCCCTGGTGCTGCCCTCCCACGGCCTGCCCTTCAAGGGCATCCGCCAGCGGGTGGACGACCTGCACGGGCACCACGACGAACGCCTGGCCGTGCTGGAGGAGAACTGCAGCGAACCCCGTAGCGCCGCCGAGCTGCTCGCCGCCCTGTTCCCGCGGGCCCTCGACACCCACCAGACCATGTTCGCCATGGGCGAGGCCATCGCCCACCTGAATTACCTGGAGCAATCCGGCCGCCTCACCTGCCAGCAGGGCGCGGACGGCATTCTCCGGTATGTCCGGAAACAAACCACGCATTGACCAAGAAGGGGATTCACGATGTCGCAGCAGACCCAACAGGAAGACCACAACCTCCCCAACCCGGCCGAGCTGGCCAAGTCCTACGCCGAAGTGGCCCAGCGCGCCTCCCGCCTGCTGACCCAGTTCATGGAAAAGAAGGCCGCCGAGGGCATCAATCCGCCCAGTGACGAGATGGGCATCGCCAAGGCCTTCATGGACCTGTCCTCGCGCCTGCTGGCCAATCCCTACAAGCTGGCCCAGACCCAGATGAACATGATGTGGGACTACTTCTCCCTGTGGCAGGGCTCCATGCTCAAGATGATGGGCATGCCGATCCAGCCCATCGCCGCACCGGCCAAGGGCGACAAGCGCTTCCACGACGAGGACTGGGAACAGCATTTCCTCTTCGACTACATCAAGCAGTCCTACCTGATCGCCTCCCGCCACATCCACGACACCGTGTGCTGCGTCGAGGGCCTGCCGGACGAAGCCCAGAAGAAGGTGGCCTTCTACACCCGCCAGTATGTGGACGCCCTGTCCCCCTCCAACTTCGCCTTCACCAACCCGGAAGTGTTCCGCGAGACGGTGAAGAGCCACGGCCAGAACCTGGTCAAGGGCCTCAACAACCTGCTGCAGGACATCGAAGCCGGCGACGGCCAGCTGCGCATCCGCATGACCGACACCAGCGCCTTCGAGCTGGGCAAGAACGTGGCCACCACCCCGGGCAAGGTCGTCTTCCAGAACGACCTGTTCCAGCTGGTGCAGTACGAGCCCACCACCAAGGAGCAGTACAAGAAGCCCCTGCTGATCGTGCCGCCCTGGATCAACAAGTTCTACATCCTGGACCTGCGCGAGAAAAACTCCCTGGTGAAATGGGCCACCGACCAGGGCCACACCACCTACATCATCTCCTGGGTCAATCCGGACGCCCACCTGGCCCAGAAGACCTTCGAGGACTACGTCACCGAGGGCACCCTGGCGGCCATCGCCGCCGTGGAAAAGGATACCGGCGAGAAGCAGATCGACGTGGCCGCCTACTGCATCGGCGGAACCCTGCTGGCCACCACCCTGGCCTACATGGCGGCGAAGAAGGACAACCGAGTAGCCTCCGCCACCTTCTTCACCACCATGATCGACTTCTCCAATCCGGGCGAGCTGGGCGTCTTCATCGACGAGCAGCAGGTCTCCAGCCTGGAGCACAAGATGGCCGAGCGGGGCTATCTGGAAGGCAGCGAGATGGCCATGACCTTCAACCTGCTGAAGGCCAACGACCTGATCTGGTCCTTCGTGGTGAACAACTACCTGCTGGGCAAGGACCCCTTCCCCTTCGACCTGCTCTACTGGAACAGCGACTCCACCCGCATGCCCTACGCCATGCACAGCTTCTACCTGCGCAACATGTACATGGCCAACAAGCTGAAGGAGCCGGGCGGCATCAGCATCGCCGGGGTGCCCATCGACATTTCCAAGATCAAGGTGCCCGCCTACTTCATCTCCACCGTGGAAGACCACATCGCCCCGTGGAAGAGCACCTACCTGGGGGCCAAGCTGTTCTCCGGCCCGGTGCGCTTCGTTCTCGGCGGCTCCGGTCACATCGCCGGCATCGTCAATCCGCCAGCCGCCAACAAGTACGGCTTCTGGATCAATGACGCCGCCAAGCTGCCCGCCACCGCCGACGACTTCCTGGCCGGCTCCACCCAGCATCCGGGTTCCTGGTGGACCGACTGGAACGAATGGGTCACCAGCCTGGACGGCGGCAAGAAGGTGGCGGCGCGCAAGCCCGGCTCCGGCAGCCTCAAGGTGCTCGAGGAGGCCCCCGGCTCCTACGTCAAGTTCCGGCTCGACACCCAGAAGAAGGAATCGGCCTGATCCTGGCAGGCCGCAAAAGCAAAGGGCGCCGACGGCGCCCTTTTTTTTCAGCCGGCGTGCCGGCCGGCTCCGCCTACATCTGGGCCACCTGGTTGCGGCCGTGGCGCTTGGCCTGATAGAGAGCGCTGTCGGCCCGGGCCAGCACCGCATCGAAATTCGGATCGCCGGCCCGGAAGCCGGTGACACCGATGCTGACCGTGTAGGCGATGGAGAGGCCGTTGCAGTGGGCCGGCTGGCCGGCAATGGCCTGGCACAGGCGCTGGCCCAGGGCGAGGCCGCCGTCCTGGTCGGTATCGGGGGAAAGGATGCAGAATTCCTCGCCGCCGATACGGCCGAAGAGGTCCACCTGGCGCAGCAGGATGCCGGTGCGGCGAGCAAAGTCCCGCAGCACCGCATCGCCGACGCCATGGCCGTAGGTGTCGTTGATGTGCTTGAAGTAGTCCAGGTCCAGCATCAGCACCGAGGCCGGATTGCCGGCCCGGTTGAAGCGGGCCATCTCCTGCTCGGCCAGGCGCAGGAAGCTCTGCCGGTTGCATAGCCCGGTGAGAGCGTCGGTGGTGGCCAGCTGGCGCAGTTCGTCCTCCAGCTGCTTGGCCTGGGTGATGTCCAGCATGAAGCCGCTCCACACCGCCGACTGGCCCGGCTCGATGACGTTGGGGCGAGACGAGAGGCGCAGCCACTTCTGCCGCCCCGAGGGGGTGAGGATGCGGATCTCGCTGCTGAACTGGCTGGCACTGAGGTTGGCGGCCTGCTCCTCCTGGCGCAGGCGGGGCAGGTCCTCCGGATGCACCAGCTGCCAGAAACACTCCATGTTGGCCATCAGCACCTCGGCCGGCACTTCGAAAATCTCCTCGCAGCGGGAGTTGAGGTAGAGGAAACGGCTGTCGCCGTCGCCGTGCAGGATGTAGTCGTAGAGCACGCAGGGGACGGTGCGGGCAAGGCGCTCGAAGCGCTCCTGGCTGGCGGCCAGCTCCCATTCGGTGCGCTTGCGCTGGTCGATGTCGGCAATGTTGCCCACCAGGCCGGTGGTACGGCCGTTGGCGTCCACCAGGGCCTTGCCGGTGAGGTTGCCCCAGAACTCGCTGCCGTCCCGGCGCCGGTAGAGGCGCTCCACGTCCACATGGCCGACGCCCCGGGCCATGGTGTTGAGCATGTTCTGCCGCCCCGCCTCCCGTTCCAGGGGATGGATCAGGCTCACATACTCGCTGCCCATCAGCTCCTCCAGGGTGTAGCGGAAGAGGTCGGCCATGCGCCGGTTGGCGTGGACGATGCGCCCGCTCATGTCGAGCAGGAAGATGCCGACGCTGGAACTGTCGTAGATCGCCTGCAGCAGCGAAGTGTCGTCAGCGATACGCTTCTTCATCTGTGGGGCCCCCCATTTTTGCGGCTGCCTTTCTTTGCCGAGGCGGCAGCCTGAGGACATGGTATTCCTCCTCTCCGGTTTCTGCACGGCCGGCGCCGCCGTGCTAGCCTGAAAGGAAACGGCAGCACGGAAACACACATGTACCTTCCCGATTACGACGGCGGCAGCATCGCCAACCTCATGGCCTCCCTGGCCCGGGCCTGCGGCAGCTCGGCCAGCCCCTGCCCGCCCCTGGCCGAACTGCCCCCGGCCCGCCTGGCCGCCGTCAGCAACCTGGTGCTGCTGGTGGTGGACGGCCTCGGCTACGACCTGCTGGCGGAGCGTCCCGGGCCCCTGGCCCCCTATCTGCGCGGCCATCTCACCTCGGTCTTTCCCAGCACCACCGCCGCCGCCATTCCCACCTTCATGACCGGCCTGCCTCCCAGCCGGCACGGCCTTACCGGCTGGCACATGTGGCTGCGGGAAGTGGGCGCCCTGCTCGCCATCCTGCCCCTCAGCGCCCGTCCCGGCGCGCCCCTGGCGGGGCCACTGCCGCCCCGGGCCGAGCTGCCCCAACGTCTGTTCCGGCACGACACCCTGTACCAGTCCATGGACCGCACCAGCTACGTGGTGTCGCCCCATTTCATCGCCGACAGCCCCTTCAACCGCTACCACAGCCGGGGCGCCGTGAAGCAGCCCTACCACGGGCTCGACGGCCTCTTCGCTGCCCTCGGGCAGCTCACCGCCAAGGCCGGCCGCAAGTTCGTCTACGGCTACTGGCCCGACTACGACAGCGCCGCCCACGAACACGGCTGCCGCAGCCCCCAGGCCCTGGCCGCCGTGGATGCCTTCGCCGCAGCCTTCTGCGCCTGGCTGGAGCAGATCCGAGGCAGCGACACCCTGGTCCTGGTCACCGCCGACCACGGCTTCATCGACTGCCCGCCGGAACGGCAGATCGCCCTGGCCGACCATCCCCTGCTGGCCGAATGCCTGGCCCTGCCCCTGTGCGGCGAACGGCGAGCCGCCTGGTGCTACCTGAAGCCGGGCAAGGCCCCCGTCTTCGAGGCCTACGTGCGTCAGCACCTGGCCCATGCGGCCCGGGCCATGCCTCGGGAACAGCTGCTGGCCGAAGGCTGGTTCGGGCCCGGCCCCTATCACCCCGAGCTGGCGGCCCGCATCGGCGACTACGCCCTGCTCATGGCCGACGACTGGGTCATCCACGATACCCTGCCCGGGGAAGCGCCCTACACCCTGGTGGGCCACCACGGTGGCCTCAGCCCGGCGGAAATGCGGGTGCCCCTGCTGGTGGCCCGGCCCTAGGCATGCGCCCATGCACGCGTGGAACCTGAGCCCGGCCCAGGCCCGGGTGCTGCAGCTGGAACTGGCTGCCCGGGTGGAACGGCAGGACCGGCTCGGCCCCCTGCGACGGGTGGCCGGGGTGGACGTGGGCTTCGAGGACGGCGGCGCCGTCACCCGGGCCGCCGTGGCGGTGCTCGACTTCCCCGCCCTGACGCCGGCGGCCCAGGCGGTGGCCCGGGTGCCCACCACCTTTCCCTATGTGCCCGGTCTGCTCTCCTTCCGCGAAGGGCCGGGGGTGCTGGCGGCCCTGGGGCAGCTGGAGGCCCTGCCGGACCTCCTCCTGTGCGACGGTCAGGGCATCGCCCACCCGCGCCGGCTGGGCATCGCCAGCCACCTGGGAGTGCTGCTTGATGTGCCCAGCATCGGCGTCGGCAAAAGCCGGCTCACCGGCTGGCACGAGGCCGTGGGACCGGAGAAGGGGGACTGGGTGCCCCTGTGGGACCGGCGGGGCGGCAGCGAAGTGATCGGCGCCGTGCTGCGCAGCCGTCGCGGCTGCCTGCCCCTGTACATCTCCATCGGCCACCGGGTCAGCCTGGCCACCGCCATCGAGCTGGTGCTGGCCTGCACGCCCCGCTACCAGCTGCCGGAAACGACGCGCCAGGCCCACCGCCTGGCCTCGGGCTGAGGCCGGCACCGCATCGCTACAAGGAGAAAGTGAAAGGGAACCGGCGCCGGGCGGCTAGTCCCGGGCCGGCTGCTCGGCATCGTTGAGTTCGTAGGCGTCGGCCACGTAGCCGTGGCCCTTCATCAGGACCACGATGATGCAGGCGATGGCCAGGGTGAACACCAGGGTCCAGTGCAGGACGACGACGCTGATGGCCAGAATGTCGGCCGTCTGCAACTGCTTTTCCACCTGGGCCATGGAGCCTTCCAGGGGCACCAGGCGCATGGCCAGGGCGGCCAGGGCCGGCAGCAGGGTGCCGATGAGGGCGATGCGGGGCAGCTTGCGCAGCAGGGTCCATTCGAAGCCCGAGGCTTCCCGCCGGCTGCCCGGCAGACGATGCAACATGCCCATGATGCCCTCCCGCAGAAACGGTGCCGCCGGCCGGCGGCACCTGTTCCTAAGAATAGCAAAAGGGGCCGGGGGTTCCCCGCGACCCGTTGCCGCAAGCCTCAGTCGGTGACCAGCCCGGCCACCGAGTCGGTCAGGCCCACGGCCAGGGTGCCCAGCTCGGCCACGGCCTGGCTGGAGGCGCGGATGGCGGCATGGTTCTCCTCGGCCATGTCGGCGATCTCCTGGATGTTGCGGGCGATCTCGGTGCTGGCGTCGCGCTGGCCGGCGGTGGCATCCACGATGTCGCGCACGTGTTCGGCGGAACGGCCCACGGCGTGGCGGATTTCCGCCAGGCTGCGGGACAGCTCCTCCACCCGGCGGGTGCTGCCGTCCACCCGGGCGCTGTTGTCGTCCATGCCGGCCACGGCCTGGTGGATGTCCTGCTGGATGGCGCTGATGGTGCTGCCGATCTCCCGGGTCGAGACGCCGGTGCGGTCGGCCAGCTTGCGCACCTCGTCGGCCACCACGGAAAAGCCGCGGCCGTGCTCGCCGGCCCGGGCCGCCTCGATGGCGGCGTTGAGGGCCAGCAGGTTGGTCTGGTCGGCGATCTCCTGGATGGTCTGCACCACCTTGCCGATTTCCCGGCTGCGCTCCTCCAGGCTCTGGATCAGCTGCACGCTCTCGCGCACGCCGCTGACCACGCCGGCCATGTCGGCGGCGGCGGCCTCGGCCTGGACGGCGCCACGGCCGGCGGCGGCGTCCGCCTCCTCGGTCATGCGCGCCGTCTCCCGGGCGTGTTCCGCCACTTCGGCGACGCTGACGCTCATCTGCTGCACCGCCGCCGCGGTGCGGGCGGCGGCCTCGCTCTGGCGGCCGGAGGCGTGTTCCACCTGCTGGCTGGCCCGGGCCAGGTTGTCGCTGGCCTCCACCACGGCGCGGGCCGCCTGGCCGTTGCCGCGGATGAGGCCGGCGAAGGTTTCCGCCATGTGGTTGAAGCTGTGTCCGGCCTCGGCCACCTCGTCGCCGGAGACCAGCTCCACCCGGGCCCGCAGGTCGCCGCCGGCCATTACGGCGGCGGCGCCGCGCAGGCTGTGGATGCCGCGCATGATGGAGATGTAGGCGCCGGTAAAGCCGTAGACGATCACCAGCAGCAGCAGGGCGAGCCCCCCCAGCACCAGGTTGCGCACCAGCAGCAGCCTGCCCTGGCGCTCCGCCAGGAGGCCGTCGATGGCCGGGGTCAGGGCCCGGGCCAGGTCCAGCACGGCGGCCATGGCCACGTCGCCCCGGGCGGCGTATTCGGCGGCGCCGATGTCGAAGTCGGTGGTGTCGATGACCTTGGTGGTGAGCACTTCCTGCAGGCCCAGGGAGGCGGTGCCGACGTTGCCCGCCGGGCCTTCCAGGCCGGCCTTCAGCCCGGGCCGCAGCTGGGCGGCCTTGTCCACGTTCTCCAGGGTCCAGCCGATGAGGGGCTCCAGGCCGCCGCGCACCACCGTCAGCCGGTTGCGCAGGCCCGACTTGAGGCGCTTGCGCGCCACCGCGCCGAGGCCCGCATCCCGGGCCAGGCCCAGGCTTTCCACCAGCAGCGGCAGCTTCACCGAGAGGGTGTCCACCAGGGCGGCGGCGGCCACGTCGCCGTCCCGGCGCAGGCGGCTGCCGTCGGAGATCTGGCCGAGCCACTGGCGGCTCAGCTGGGACAGTTCCAGATAGGCCTCGAGGCCGCTGTCCGCCTCGTCCTCCGGACGCAGGGCGGCCACCGCCTGCCAGCGGCCCTGCAGTTCGCCCCAGGCCGGGGCGGGACCGAGGGCGCCGGCCTGTTCCTGAGCCAGCTTGCCGACCCGGGCCAGGGCCTGTTCCATGGCGGCCCGGCGCTGGGGCAGGCGCTG
The DNA here is from genome assembly GCF_058809645.1 of Azospira sp. MPR-E4. NCBI lineage: Bacteria > Pseudomonadati > Pseudomonadota > Betaproteobacteria > Rhodocyclales > Rhodocyclaceae > Azospira > Azospira sp. MPR-E4. Next base: position 54,825 of record NZ_JBXAST010000014.1, read on the forward strand.
CTGGAAATCCGCCTCGCCGGCGGCGGCGCCCTGGAAGGCGCCGTGCAGGTCATGCAGCGCCAGCATCAGTTCCAGGGCCGGCAACTGCAGGGCCAGCCCGGCCCGCTCCTGCTCCAGCTCGGCCAGGGCGCTCTGGCGGTCCGCCAGCAGCAGGCCGCCGAGGAGGATCAGGGGCAGGGCGAACAGGGCGCCGGTGGCCAGGAGCTTCTGGCGGTAGGAGAGGCGGCCAACCAGCCAGGCGGCAGGGGCGAAGAGCGCTTTCATGGAGTCCGGTCCGAAAAAGTGTGACTTTTTTCAGGTTAACGGCCCAATGTGTCACGCCGATGAAATGCGTTTGTAATGATGTTAACGACAATGCCCGTCTGCCAATAAGGCGGGACGGGCATCTTGGGATTGCCTAGGCCAGGAGCGGCGTCAATCATCGCTCCTGGACATGGCAGGCTGAAGGTTCAAGCGTGGCGGCTTCTGCCGGGCAGGGTGGCCACCAGGGCGGAGAGGCGCTCCAGGCCGGGAATGCGGCCGACGCTGGGGGGCCACTCGATGGCGTCGAGCATGTTCTTCACCACCAGGCCCAGTTCGGTGTCGCCTTCGATGGAGAGCTGGCGATTGAAGAACAGGGTGTCCGGGTCCTCCTGGCGGCTGACCAGCTGCAGGTAGGCGGAGAGGTCGGCGCGGAAGGTCAGGTCGGGCTCGCCGGCGGCGCCGAAGACGGGACGGAACCAGCCGTTGGCGTAGGTGAAGCGGGCTTCGCCGCCGGTGTCGTTCACCGCCACCAGGAAGGTCTTGCCCGCCAGGCTCTGCAGGCTGTCTTCCGGCAACAGCTTCAGCTTGGCCGCGGTGTTGAGGCCGGAGACCAAGGCCAGGGCGTGGGGCCACTGGGGCAGGCGGGCACCGATCTTGGCGACGAACTCGGGCAGCTTGAAGGTGGGAATGGTGAAGTGGCTCATGTCAGGCTCCTGCATGCAGTTCGGTGGTGGCCGCCGCTGCCAGATCGATGCCGGCGCGGCCGAACCAGTAGCCGTCGCACAGGCCGTGCTCGGCCCACTGGGGCTGTTCCGCCACCTCTTCGCCGCGGCGGGCGCGCTCGAAGGCGGCGACGATGGCGGCAGTATGCGCCGGTTGGGGGCTGATGCGCACGGCGTCGATGCCCATCTGCGACAGTTCGGGCATCAGGTGCAGCAGGCTGTAGGTCTGGGCCGACATGGTCTGGATGCCGTTGATGACCAGGAAGGGCTGCTTTTCCCGGGTCAGCAGGGTCAGGCCCTCGCTGTGGTCCAGGCACTTGAACTGGCAGTCGTCCTTGTTCAGGTTGTAGTGCCGGGCGGTGAAGCAGCGGGCGGAGAAGGCCAGGGGAATCTTGCCGAAGGCGAAGACCTCCGTCTCCATGCCTGCCGGCCGCGCCTGGTGCAGGGTCTGCACCAGTTCCCGGGTCGCCTCCAGGGGCGGTACCCAGCGCTTGGCGCCGAGGCCGGCGAAGTAGGCCAGGGCCGATTCGTTGTAGATGTTGAGGTGGGGGCCGCAGACGAAGGGCAGCTGCTTTTCCCGGGCCAGGCTGACGGCGCCCAGGTCGTTGGCCTCGAGGGAGCAGTTGCCCTCCTCCACCAGACGGCGCAGGGCCTTCAGGTCGCTTTCCGATTCCAGCAGGGCCTGGGCCGAAATCACCACCTCCTTGCCCGATTCGGCCAGGTCCCTGGCCAGGCCGATCCAGTCGCTGGTGCGCAGCTGCTGGCGGCGGGAGCACACCACTTCACCCAGGTAGATGCGGTCCAGGGGCGTCTCCAGCATGGAGGCGTAGAAATTCATCACTTCCTGCTTGGGCCAGAACCACAGCAGGGGGCCGAGGGAGAGTTTCATGGTCATGTTCGTGCTTTCCTCTCTCAGCGCCAGGGCCGGTTGTAGGCGCCCAGGGTGGCCTGGTGGCCCTCGGAAACCTTGGTCAGTTCGGCCTGCCAGGAAGGCTTGACGCTGTAGCGGTCGTTGCCGTCCTTGAGGCTGTCCAGGGCGGCGCGCAGGGTGCGGGTGACCTGGGTGACGTAGGCCGGGCTGCGCTGGCGGCCTTCGACCTTGATGGCGCGGACGCCGATCTTGACGATCTCCGGCAGCACCGAGAGGACGTTGAGGGAGGTGGGTTCCTCCAGGGCGTAGTAGGTCTCGCCCTGGACTTCGAAGCGGCCCTTGCACAGGGTCGGGTAGCCGGCGTTTTCCTGGTCGCCGTAGCTGTCGATGAGGATGCCGTTGAGGCGGGCGTCCATGCGGCCCGGATTCTTTTCCCAGCGCACGTACTTGGCCGGGGAACAGGCGCCGACGGTGTTGGGGGATTCGCCGCAGGCGTAGGAAGAGAGCCAGCAGCGGCCCTCGTTCATGACGCAGAGGCTGCCGAAGCCGAACACCTCGATCTCCACCGGGGTGTTCTTGATGACGTGCTCCACCTGGGCCAGGGTCAGCACCCGGGGCAGCACGGCGCGGCGGATGCCGAATTCCTTGTGGCAGAAATTGACCGCCTCGTAATTGGTGGCGGAACCCTGCACGGAGAGGTGCAGGTTGAGGTCCGGGTATTTCTCCCGGGCATAGGCCAGCAGGCCCACGTCGGCCAGGATCAGGGCGTCCACGCCGAGGCCGGCGGCCACGTCCACCGCCTCCCGCCAGGCCTGCACGCGGCCGGGCTGGGCATAGGTGTTGAGGGCCAGCAGCACTTCCTTGCCGCGGCTCTGGGCGTAATGCAGCCCTTCGGCCATGGTCTTCTCGTCGAAATTGAGGCCGGCGAAGTTGCGGGCGTTGGTGTCGTTCTTGAAGCCCAGGTAGACGGTGTCGGCGCCGTTATCGACGGCGGCTTTGAGCGCCGGCAGGCTGCCGGCGGGGCAGACCAGTTCGGGCAAGGGATTGTTCGACATGGCAAAAATGGGGAATCCGGGGAAGCCGGGAGTATAGCCCCGCCCCCGCGCAACCCCTTGATTTCGGTCAAACAGGGGGCAGGGAAGGACCGTCCGGGCGCGACCCCGCTCGGCGGACTGCAGCCGGGCCGGGGCAAACGTGTAAGCTGATGCGATCTCCATGCCCCGAATGAATCCCATGAAGTGCGTCGATGCAGCCTGGAAAGCCCATGAGGCAGAACTGATGCGGTTCATCGCCGCCCGCCTGCCGGACCGGGAGGAGGCCCGGGACCTGCTCCAGGAGGTTTTCCTGCGGGCGCTGCGGCAACCCGATGCCCTGTGCGGAGTGGAAAATCCCCGGGCCTGGCTGTTCCAGGTGGCCCGCAACCTGCTGATCGACCGCTTCCGCCTGCAGCGGCAGCAATTGCCCCTGGACGAAGACTGGCCCGCCGCCGAGAGCCCCGAAGTCCCCCCGGTGGACAGGCTGGCCGACTGCCTGCCCCGGGTTCTCGGCGAACTGGCGGAGGCCGACCGGGAGGCCATCCGCCTGTGTGACATCGAAGGCCTGAGCCAGCAGGAATTCGCCCAGCGCCAGGGACTCTCCCTGGCTGCGGCCAAGTCCCGCGTGCAAAGGGCCCGCCGCCGGCTGCGGGCCCGCCTGGTGCAGGCCTGCCAGGTGCGTTTCGACGGCGAAGGCCAGGTCTGCTGCTTCGTGCCCCGGCCGCCCCTCCTTCCCCGGGACTAGCTGCATCCTTTTTGCCCCTGCTTCGTCTTCTGTGCGAGATGCCCCGTTGCCGGCCACGGCCGGGGCCAACACCGCCTTTCGCGAACAGGAGTGAAGATGAATGTGGAAATGAACACGGCGGCCCCGGCAAGGGGCCTGGGATGGCGCTGGCTATGCGGCACGGCGGCAGCCGCCGGACTTTGGTTCTGGCTCTACGGCAATCTGACGGCCATGGCCGATTTCGTCGTTGCCGCCCTGGGACAGAGCCGTCAGACGGCCCTGGGCGAAGCCCTGCACTTCTTCGTCTATGACACGCCCAAGGTCCTGCTGCTGCTGACCGGCATCGTCTTCCTGATGGGCGTGGTCCAGACCTTCTTCGCACCGGAGCGCACCCGCGCCCTGCTCTCCGGCAGGCGCACCGGGGTGGGCAACGTCCTGGCGGCCGGCCTGGGCATCGTCACGCCCTTCTGCTCCTGCTCCGCCGTGCCCTTTTTCATCGGCTTCCTCTCGGCGGGCGTGCCCCTGGGAGTGACCTTTTCGTTCCTCATCGCCGCCCCCATGATCAACGAGGTGGCCCTGGCCCTGCTCTTCGGCATGTTCGGCTGGCAGGTGGCCCTGCTCTACCTGGGACTGGGGCTGCTGGTCGCCATCCTGGCCGGACTGGTGATCGGCCACCTGAAGATGGAGGCCCACCTGGAAGACTGGGTGCGGGCGATCCAGGCGGGCGCCCCCGCCAGCTTTGCCGGCGGCGGCATGAGCTGGGTGCAGCGGGGCCGCGCCGGCCTGGACCATGTGCGGGACATCGTCGCCAAGGTGTGGCCCTACGTGGTGGCCGGCATCGCCCTGGGCGCGGGCATCCACGGCTACGTGCCGGAGGACTTCATGGCCTCCTTCATGGGCAGGGACGTGTGGTGGGCGGTGCCGGCGGCAGTCGTGCTCGGCGTGCCCATGTACACCAACGCGGCCGGCATCATCCCGGTGGTGGAGGCCCTCATCGGCAAGGGCGCGGCCCTGGGCACGGTCCTGGCCTTCATGATGAGCGTCATCGCCCTTTCGGCGCCGGAGATGATCATTCTGCGCAAGGCCCTCAAACCCCGCCTGATCGCCACTTTCGCCGGCGTGGTGGCCCTGGGGATCCTCCTCGTCGGTTACGTCTTCAACGCCGTTCTATAAGGAAGCATGATGAAAGAAGTGAAAGTCCTGGGCACGGGCTGTGCCAAATGCAAGACCCTGGTGGCCATGGTGGAACAGGCGGCCGTGCGTACCGGCACCGCCATCAATCTGGAGAAGGTCGAGGACATGGCCCGCATCATCGGCTACGGCGTCATGGCGACACCGGCCCTGGTGATCGAGGGCCGGGTGGTCCACAGCGGCAGCCTGCCGGAGGCAGGGAGGATCGACCGGCTGCTGCAGGAATCCTGACATTTCCGGTCCGCCAGTCCCGGCCTGCCGGGTGTCGGCGGCGTGCCAATGAAAAACCGGCTCCGGGTCGCCCCGGGCCGGTTTTCTCTTTTGATTGTTTCTCTGTTGGGGAGGTACGGAAGCTGGGAGAGTTACACCCCCGTACCGGTGCGACGAAACCGTGCAAGCTTTGCTGTCACGACCCGCCTTCGCTCCCCGTCGCACGGGAGAGTCGGCGGACCGGCGCTCAGAATTTGACCGCGATGTCCTCGTCCAGCAGCATGTACTGGCAGGCCAGGCGCCAGCCCGGGGCCAGGTCCTTCACCACCAGTTCGTCCAGCTCGGCCTGCTTGACCTTGCCGGCCAGCACCAGGGCGGTCTTTTCCTTTTCCGTCAGGTGGGCGGCCATGGGCTGCTTGTTGCCCAGGTGCAGCACTTCCACGGCGCAGGAGCCGCAGTTGCCGTCCTGGCACTCGAAATCCACGGGGATCTTGTGTTCCTTGGCCAGGCCGAGGATGGTGGAACGGTTGCCGGCCACGGCATACACGGTCACGTCCTTCTTCTGCTTGGGGGAGGAAAACGTCACGTTCGGCATTGAATCACTCCTGTAAAAAAATCCCGCCCGCCATCGAAGACCTGATGGACGGGCGGGCAGATCGTCACCGCACGACGTCGAAACTGGTGCCCTTCGGATCCTTGTCGAGCACGTCGAAGATCTTGTCGAGGATCTTCACGAGCACGTTGAGGCCACCCTGGTAACCCCAGATGGGGAAGCGATGGTGGTGGTGCCGGTCGAAGATCGGGAAGCCGATCCGGATCAGGGGCACGCCCGTGTCACGCTCCAGGAACTTGCCGTAGGAGGAGCCGATGAGGAAGTCGGAAGGCTCGGTGGCGAGCAGGGAACGCATGTGCCACAGGTCCTTGCCGGCGTAGATCTTGGCTTCCTTGCCGAAGGGGCTGGCTTCCAGCAGGGCGCCGAGCTTGGTCTCGAAGTCCTTGGTGGAATTGGTGACCACGATGTGCTTGGGCTCGGCGCCGACTTCCAGGAGGAAGCTGACCAGGCCGTAGACCATGTCGGGGTCGCCGAACAGGGAGAAGCTCTTGCCGTGCAGGTAGGCCTGGGAGTCGGCGATGGCGTCCACCAGACGGCCCCGTTCCTTTTCCAGCTCGGCCGGGATGGCCTTGCCGGTGACGCGGGAGACTTCCATGAGGAAGGCGTCGGTGGCGGTGACGCCCACCGGGTTATGGAAGGCGACGACTTCCTGACCCTTTTCCTTGATGAACTCGCCGGTCTTGGCCGTGGAGAAGCCCTGCAGCAGGAAGGTGGCCTTGGCATTGACGGCGGCGATGCCGTCGTCGATCTTGGTACCACCGTCGTACATGCGGAATTCGCCGTCGGCCGGGGTATCGAAGACGTCGGAGGGATCGGAGAGGACGGTGAAATCCACGCCCATCAGGCCCAGCAGGCGCTTGATTTCCCGGTTGTTGCCGACGCAGTAGCCGTCGAAGCCGCCGTTCACGTTGATGGCGGCGCCTTCCTTGCGTTCCTGACCGGCCCACAGGTTGGTCAGCACGCCCTTGAGCATGTTGTCGTAGCCGGTGATGTGGCTGCCGACGAAGGACGGGGTGTGGGCGAAGGGCACGCGGAAGTCTTCCGGGATGGAGCCCTTCTGCTTGGCGTTCTTGATGAAGCCGTCCAGGTCGTCGCCGATCACCTCGGCCATGCAGGTGGTGGAGACGGCGATCATCTTCGGCTTGTACAGCGCGTGGGCGTTTGCCAGGCCGTCGATCATGTTGTTCAGGCCGCCGAACACGGCCGCGTCTTCCGTCATGGAGTCGGAAACGCAGGAGGAAGGCTCCTTGAAGTGACGGTTCAGGTGGGAACGGAAGTAGGCGACGCAGCCTTGGGAACCATGCACGTAGGGCAGGGTGCCTTCGAAGCCGGAGGCGCAGAGGACGGCGCCCAGGGGCTGGCAGGCCTTGGCCGGATTGACGGTCAGGGCTTCGCGCTTGAAGTTGATTTCCCGGTATTCCCAGGACTTGGTGAAGGCCTCGACTTCCTTGACCTTGTCGGCGGAAGCGCAGTCCTCGAACTGCTTCTTGCGGGCCATCAGGTCCTGGTATTCGGGCTGTTTGAACAGCTCGTTGTGGTCGAGCACTTTCTCAGCGGATTGCGGCATTTTGAATCTCCTTTTTACGCGCCGGGCGGTCATCCCCGCACCGACAGCGCTTCAAGTTTCCGGCTCCCCTAACCCTCTGCCGACCGGCAGCAGGCATGGGAGACGGACTTCGTACTTGCAGGCGGCCTGGGCTTACTTCTTCCAGGGGGCCTTGGTCATGCTCCAGACCGGGCTGTTGATGGCCATGTCCATGTCGCGGGCAAAGATGGCGAAGCCGTCGTAGCCGTGATACGGGCCGGAGTAGTCCCAGGAGTGCATCTGGCGGAAGGGGATGCCCATCTTCTGGAAGATGTACTTTTCCTTGACGCCGGAACCCACCAGGTCGGGACGGATCTTTTCGGCGAACTTCTCGAACTCGAAGCCGGTCACGTCGTCGTAGATCAGGGTGCCGTCTTTGACGTAGTGGGTGGTGCGCTGGTAGTCGTCGCCGTGGGCGAATTCGTAACCGGCACCGACCACTTCCATGCCCAGGTCCTCATAGGCGCCGACCACGTGACGGGGGCGCAGGCCGCCCACGTACAGCATGACCTTCTTGCCCATCAGGCGCGGCTTGTACTTGGCGATGATGCCGTCCACCATGGTCTGGTACTTGGCGATGACCTTCTCGGCGTTTTCCTTGATCGTGTCGTCGAAGTGGGAAGCGATTTCCCGCAGGGAGGCAGCGATCTTGGAGGGGCCGAAGAAGTTGTACTCGACCCAGGGAATGCCGTACTTCTCTTCCATGTGCCGGCTGATGTAGTTCATGGAACGGTAGCAGTGCAGCAGGTTGAGCTTGGCCTTGGGGGTCTTTTCCATTTCCGCCAGGGTGCCGTCGCCGGACCACTGGGCGATCACGCGCAGGCCCATCTCTTCCAGCAGGATGCGGGAGGACCAGGCGTCGCCGCCGATGTTGTAGTCGCCGATGATGGTGACGTCGTAGGGGGTGGATTCGAAGCCCTTGTTGTCGGCCTTGTCCAGGACCCAGTCGCGCACCATGTCGTTGGCGATGTGGTGGCCCAGGGACTGGGAGACGCCGCGGAAGCCTTCGCAACGCACCGGCACGATGGTCTTGGAGATTTCCTTGGTCTTCTTCTTGGCCACGGCCTCGATGTCGTCACCGATGAGGCCGATGGGACATTCGGACTGGATGGAGATGCCGCGGGCCAGGGGGAAGATTTCCGTGATCTCGTCGATCACCTTGTCCAGCTTCTTGTCGCCGCCGAAGACGATGTCCTTCTCCTGGAAGTCGGAGGTGACCTGCAGGACGGTGAAGTTGTCCACGCCGACGGTGCCGGAGGCGTAGTTGCGACGGGTGCCCCAGGAGTACTGGCCGCAGCCCACGGGACCGTGGGAGATGTGCACCATGTCCTTGATCGGACCCCACACCACGCCCTTGGAGCCGGCATAGGCACAACCGCGGATGGTCATGACGCCGGGCAGGGACTTGATGTTGGACTTCACGCCGCAGTCGGGCTTGCCCTCTTCGTACACGTTGAGGTGCTTGGCGCGCTTCTTGGCGGCCTTCTCCGGGTAGGCTTCGAGCACCTCCTGGATCAGCGCCTGGTTGCGCGTTTTGTCGTCGAGTACCGCACTCATGTGATTCTCCTAAATTGCGTATTCGCTCAGCGGAACCCGGCCGCTCCGGAGGGAGCCCTGCCGGTTTCCGCGCCGGTGATCCTTAAGCGGCGCTCTTGGACTTGCCGACGATGGACTCGTCTTCCTTGCTCATGATGCCGAACTCGAGCAGCAGGTCTTCCAGCTCGTCCATGGAGATGGGGGTGGGGATCACGCCGTTGCCGGCATTGGCATGGACCTTCTGGGCCAGGGCACGGTATTCGCCGGCCTGCTTGGACTCGGGGTCGTACTCCAGCACGGTCATGCGGCGCAGTTCGGCGTGCTGCACCACGTTGTCGCGGGGGACGAAGTGGATCAGCTTGGTGCCGAGCTTCTTGGCCAGGGCGTCGGCCAGCTCGTATTCCTTGTCGGTCTTGCGCTCGTTGCAGATCAGACCGCCCAGACGCACGCCGCCGGCATTGGCGTACTTCAGGATGCCCTTGGAGATGTTGTTGGCGGCGTACATGGCCATCATTTCGCCGGACATGACGATGTAGATTTCCTGGGCCTTGTTCTCGCGGATGGGCATGGCGAAGCCGCCACACACCACGTCGCCCAGCACGTCGTAGGAAACGTAGTCCACGCCGTCGTAGGCGCCGTTCTCTTCGAGGAAGTTGATGGCGGTGATAACGCCGCGGCCGGCGCAGCCGACGCCGGGTTCCGGACCGCCGGATTCAACGCAGCGGATGTCGCGGTAACCCACCTTCAGCACGTCTTCCAGTTCCAGGTCTTCCACGGAGCCGGCGTCGGCAGCCAGGGAGAGCACGGTGTCCTGGGCCTTGGCGTGCAGGATCAGACGGGTGGAGTCGGCCTTCGGGTCGCAGCCGACGATGAGGATCTTTTGGCCCATTTCAGCCAGGGCCGCCAGGGTGTTTTGGGAGGTGGTGGATTTGCCGATGCCACCCTTGCCGTAGAAGGCGATTTGACGCAATGCACTCATTTCATTTCCCCTCGATGGTTGAAGTCACAAAATCAATCCCGGCGGTGCCAGGCTTGACCTACTATGGCAAGGGCCGTGCCAGGTCCTCGTTTGCGCCGCAATGCCTTGATACGACTGGAAAATGTGTTTTGTACCGGGCCCTTGGGGCCATGTTGCGAACACGACAAAGGCCCCCGCCCCTGTCGTAAAGACCGCATTCCCCGGCCCCGGACGACGCCCCCAAAGCGGACCGCGCCAGGAGGCGCGCCGGATGGACCTCGCCGCCACCCCACGGCCGGGAGGTCCATCCCTCCTGCCTCCCCGGCCAGGCATCACCCAGGCCGCCGCCCTCGCCGGCCGGGTGCGCCAGAACGGGGAATAGATGTTGCTTATGTGCCGGGCATGAAGCCCGACCTGCCCACCGTCCCCCTC
>NZ_JBXAST010000015.1:0-64119 GCF_058809645.1 Azospira sp. MPR-E4
CCCCCCCTGCTGCTGGCCCTGGCCGCCACCTACCCGGGCCTGGCCACGGCCGCAGCCGCCGCCCGAGTCGATTTCGCCGTCGGCAACGTGGTGGCCCTCGGCGCCGCCGGCAGTACCCGCCCCCTGAGCAAGGGCGCCGAAGTCCAGCCCGGGGAAACGGTCAGCACCCGGGATGGCCGCGCCCAGCTGCGCTTCTCCGACGGCTCCCTGGTTTCCCTGCAGCCCCAGAGCGACTTCCGGGTGGACAGCTACCGCTACGCCGGCCAGGCGGACGGCAGCGAGCAGGGCTTCTTCAGCCTGCTCAAGGGCGGCATGCGCACCATCACCGGCCTCATCGGGCGCACCAACAAGGACAACTACCGGGTCACCACCAACGTGGCCACCATCGGCATCCGGGGCACCGAGTACTCCATCACCTACGGCGACGGCATCACCGTCTCCACCGGCGAAGGCCAGGTCATGGTGTGCAACGGCGGCGGCTGCCTGCTGCTGTCCAGCGGCGAATCGGCCCTGGTCACCACCCCCACCTCCCAGCCCAGCCGCACCGAGGCCCGTACCAATCTGCCGCCGGCACCGCCCAGCGTCTCGCCCCAGGTGTTTTTCGCCAGCGGTGAGCAGCGTTCCGGCAACGGCACCCCCGCCCTCAACTCCCCCCTGCTGCCCAGCGGCGAGGGCTACGACTTCCATTGGGCCGGCGTCAAATCCGGCAGCCCCTACACCACCTATTTCGGCGGCACCAATGCCGGTTTCGGCAGCGACGGCAGTCTCAGCACCGTTGCGGTCGGCGTCCTCAACTACAGCGCCCAGGGCAATGGCTTCTATTTCACCGACGGCACCATCGGCTGGGGCCGCTGGAGCAGCGGCGTCCTGACCGGCGACGGCCCGAGTGACCAGGCTCTGAAGGACATCCACTACGTGGTGGGCAAACCCACCCCCACCAACGATCCGGTGTTTTCCTCCTCCGGCACCAGCACCTACAACATGCTGGGCTTCACCATGCCCACCTCCACCACCGGCGTGGTCGGCACCCAGGCCGTCACCGGCCAGCTCTCGGTGAATTTCAGCACCTACCAGGTGGGGGTCAACATGACGGTGCCCATCGGCGGCAAGACCTACGTCATCACCGATACCGCCTCCTGGTCCTACGGCGCTTTCAATTCCTCTGGCTTCATCTGTGGCGGCGCCTGCACCAACGGCCAGCTCAGCGGCTTCTTTGCCGGCAGCGGCGCCTCCCACGCCGGCCTGACCTACCAGTTCCTGGACAACCTGCCCGGTACGGACCTGGGCAAGATCAGCGGCGCCGCTGTCTTCAAGAAGTAGTCGGGCGGACGCCGTCAGGCCCCGGCCCATGAACGACAGCGCCCTGACTCCCGCCCGGGACCTGCTGGCCCGGGGGGCGCCCCAGGCGGCCCGGGAGTGGCTGCAGGCCAATCCGCCCCGGCCCGGGGATGCCGCCGAACACGCCTTCCTGCTGGGAGTGTGCCAGCTGCAAGCCGGCCAGCCCCGCCTGGCCGTGGCGCCGCTGGAACACTGCCTGGCCCTGGATCCCGCCCATATCAACGCCGCCAATGCCCTGGCCACGACCCTTCACCTCCAGGGGAACAATGCCCGGGCCTGCCAGGTCCTGCGCCTGTGCCTCGAGTACCGGCCGGCAGCCGGCGAATGCCTGCTCAACCTGGGGCGCCTGCTGGAAATGGACGGCGACCACGCCGGCGCCATCGCCGCCTATGGGCGGGTTCCGGCGGCAACGCCAGCCCTATCCTTCCCCGCCGGCCTGCGCCACGCCACCCTGCTCTCCCGCATGGGGCAGACGGAAGACGCCCTGGCGCTCCTGCGAACCCTGACACCCGAGCCGGCGGATGAGCACCGGACCCTGCGGCAACTGCAAGGGGAAATACTGCTGGCAGCCGGCCGAGCCCCGGAGGCCGAGGCCCTGCTGGCCGGCGCCACGGATGCCCGCCTGCAATTGCTGTGGGGCATGGCCCTGGCCGCCCAGGCCCGCTGGGAGCCGGCCCGGACGGCCCTGGGCGAAGCCTGGGAGCGGGCTCCCGGGGAGCGCCGCCACTGGACCAACCCGCTCACCGGCCAGGTCTTCGGCCCCGGCCCCCTGCCCAGCCCGCTGCAGTGTTTTACCGGTTACCACCGCCAGCAGGCGGGCCAGGGAGAGTGGGCACAGCGGCAAGCCTTCGCCCGGGAAAGCGCCGCCTATCCCCTGGCGCCCACAGCGACGGACTGGCACAGCGCCTTCGCCCTCTTCTCCGCCCCCCTGGCACCGGCTGTCCGGCGCCGTCTGGCCGACCGCTGGGCCGACGCCCTGCTGGCGGCAATGCCTCCGGCCACCACCCTGCCCCAGCCCCGGGCCCGCCATGACGGCACCCTGCGCATCGCCTACCTGTCGCCGGACTTCGGCGACCACGCCATGGGCCATTGCCTGCGCTCCTTCTGCCGGCACCATGACCGCCGTCGCTGCCACATCACCCTCTATGCCGACTCCCGGGACGACGGCAGCGAAGTGCGCCGCCAATTGCGCCGGGAGGCGGATGCCTTCACCGAAGTTTATGGACTCAGCGACGGAGACCTGGAGCAGCGGATGGCCCGGGACGGCATCCAGATCCTGGTGGACCTGGCCGGCTACACCCGGGGCGGCCGCCCCCGCCTGGCGCGGCGCCCCGGCAGCCCACTCAAGGTGCTGTACCAGGGCTACCCGGGCACCCTCGGCAGGGGCCTGGCCGACTACGCCCTGGTGGACCGGCACGTCTGCCCGCCGGGCAGCGAGGCCCACTGGGCCGAGGCCCTGATCCGGCTGCCGGACAGTTTCTTCCTGCTGGACAGCGAGGCACCCGCCGTTCCCTTGCTGGAGGCGGCCGAGCTGGGCGCTCCCGCCGCCCCGGTGGTATTCGCCTGTTTCAACCAGACCTGGAAGGTGGATGCCCAGGCCATGGCCCTGTGGCAGGCCGTCCTGGCGGCGGTGCCCGAAGCCGTGCTGTGGCTCCACGCCGAGACACCGGCCGTGGCCGCGGCGCTCACCCGGAGGGCCGCCGAGGCCGGCATCGGGGCGACCCGGCTGCACTTTTCCCCGGGCACCACCCGGCCCCGTTATCTGGCCCGCTACCGCCACGTCCATGCCGTGCTCGACACGCCCCTCTACCACGGCCACGGCACCGGCGCCGACGCCCTGGGGATGGGCACGCCCGTGCTGTCCCTGCAGGGGGAAGGCTTCCAGGCCCGGGTGGGCGGCAGCCTGGTACGGGCCCTGGGCCTGCCCCAGCTGGCGGCGGAAAGTGCCGAGGCCTATGTGGCCACCGCCATCCGCCTGGGCCGGGACGAGGCCTGGCGACAGGCCCTGGCCGCCGACATCCATCGGGGCTGCGCGATGGATGGGCCCCTCGGTACCCGGCGCCGGGTGCGCCAGCTGGAACAGGCCTACGCCAGAATCTGGCAACATCACCGGGCCGGTCTGGCCCCGGCCTCCTGCGCAGTGGAAGGAGGGACCGTAACTGAAGATGAGGAAAAGACAGCATGAGCAGAAACCTGTTTGCCGTCTGGCTGCTGGGCCTGCTGCTGGCGGGCAGTCCGGCGGCGGTGCTGGGGGCAGAAGCCGCCGCCCGGGTCGCCTTTGTCGTCGGCGAGGCCACGGCCAGCCTGCCGGACCAGCCGCCGCGCCAACTCGTCCGCGGCAGTGAAGTGGGGCCTGGCGACAGCATCCGCACCGGCCCCGGCGGCCGGCTGCAGTTGCGCTTTTCCGATGGCAGCCAGCTCTCCCTCAATCCCGGCAGCCTGTTCCGCATCGACGACTACCAGTTTGCCGCCACCACCCCCCAGCCGGCCCGGGGCTTCTTCAGTCTGCTGCAGGGCGGCCTGCGCACCATCACCGGCCTCATCGGCAAGGCTCGGCGGGAGGATTACCGCATGCAGACCACGGTGGCCACCATCGGCATCCGGGGCACCGACTACGGCCTGGAATACGCGACGGATGGGGGCCTGGGGGCCACCACCTACAGCGGCCAGATTGAAGTGTGCAACGAGGGCGGCTGCCTGCTGCTGGACGCGGGGGAAAGCGCCCGGGTCAACGACGGCCACAGCCGGCCCGTCCGCAACGGCACGCCGCCGCCCTTGCCCGGCAGCGGGCCGGCCGGAGGCAGTGGTGACAGCGGTTTTGCCGCCAGCGGCGAACGACGAGGCAGCGGCATTCCCGGCGGCCAGCAGCCGCCGGTCAACGGCGGGCCGTCCACTGCCCCAACGGGCGGCCGCTACTGAGGTACAGGCTGGATCAGCGGGGACGGCGTTCCCAGACCACGAAATCGTAGGCCGGGGCGCCGGCAGGGGGGCTGCCGGGACGGCGCGAACGCTCCTCCCAGGCATCCGCCTCCAGGGCGGGGAAGAAGGCGTCGGCCCGGGGTTCATCCCGGACCTCGGTGAGATAGAGGCGCCGGGCCAGGGGCAGGGCCTGGGCGTAGAGATCGGCGCCGCCCATGACGAAGACCTCGCCGCCGCCGGCGGCGGCCAGGGCCTCTTCCAGGGAATGGGCGAGGATGGCGCCGGGCGCCAGGTAGTCCCGGTTGCGGCTGACCACCACATTGCGCCGCCCCGGCAGGGGACGGAACTTCTCCGGCAGGGATTCCCAAGTCTTGCGCCCCATGATCACCGGGCGCCCCTGGGTGGTGGCCTTGAAATAGGCCATGTCCTCCGGCAGGCGCCAGAGCAGCTGGTTGTCCAGGCCGATGGCCCGGTTGGCCCCCACCGCCACGATCAGGGCGACGAGCTGGGGAGCCTCGGAGGAAGTGGTCGGTTCAGAGTTGGCCATGGCGACGGCAGTAGGCAATGAGGCCCCGGGTGGAGGCGTCCAGCCCCTCGTCGGGCGTGCCTTCCAGGGCGGGCAGGAGGCGGCCGGCGAGCTTCTTGCCCAGCTCCACCCCCCATTGGTCGAAGGAATTGATGCCCCACACCACCCCCTGGACGAACACCTTGTGCTCGTAGAGGGCGATCAGCAGCCCCAGGTGGTAGGGGTCCAGGCGGGGCAGCATCAGGGTGGTGGACGGCTGGTTGCCGGCAAACACCTTGTAGGGCAGGACCGCGGCGATCTCCGCCTCGGCCCAGCCCTCCAGCTCCAGCTCGGCCCGGGCCTCCTGCTCGCTGCGACCGAAAGCCAGGGCCGAGCTCTGGGCCAGGCAGTTGGCCAGCAGGGGACCGTTGTGGCCCGGCAGGGGATAGTCGCTGGTGGCGGCGACGATGAAGTCGCTGGGAATAAGCCAGCCGCCCTGGTGCAGCAGCTGGAAGAAGGCATGCTGGCCGTTGATGCCGATCTCGCCCCAGACGATGGGATTGGGATGGCAGGACAGAGGCTTGCCGCTGCGGGTCACCATCTTGCCGTTGCTCTCCATCTCCAGCTGCTGCAGGTAGCCGGGCAGGGTGCGCAGGGACTCGTTGTAGGGCAGGATGGCCAGGGTTTCGGCGCCGAGGAAGTTGGTGTTCCAGATGCCCAGCAGGCCCATCAGCACCGGCAGGTTCTGCTCCAGGGGCGCCTTGAGGAAATGCTGGTCCAGGGCCTGGGCCCCGGCCAGGAGCCGCTCGAACTGGGTCATGCCGATGGCCAGAGCCAGGGCCAGGCCCACCGCGGACCACAGGGAATAGCGGCCGCCGACCCAGTCCCACATGGTGAAGATGTTGTCGTGGCCGATGCCGAACAGACCCGCCTCGGCCGGTGCCGCCGTCACCGCCACGAAGTGCCGGGCCAGGGCCGCCGCCTCGTTCTCCGGACCGGCCGCCGCCAGCAGCCAGTCCCGGGCCGTCTCGGCGTTGCGCAGGGTTTCCTGGGTGGTGAAGGTCTTGCTGGCGACGATGAAAAGGGTGGTGCGGGGGTCCAGGGTCTCCAGCAGGGGCGCCAGTTGGGCCCCGTCCAGGTTGGAGACGAAATGCACGTGCAGGGCCGGATGGTCGTAGGCCGACAGGGCCCGGGCCGCCATCTTGGGCCCCAGGTCGGAACCGCCGATGCCCAGGTTCACCACATGGCGGATGGCCTCGCCGGAGTAACCGCGCCACAGGCCGCTGCGCACCCGCTCGGAAAACTGCCGCATCTGGGCCCGCACCGCCCGCACCTCGGGCATGACGTCCTTGGCCGCGCTGGGGAAGGGGCCGGTGCCAAGGAAGCGCAGGGCCGGATGCAGCACCGCCCGCTGTTCGCTGACGTTGATGCGCTCGCCGGCGAACATGCGATCGCGCCAGCCTTCCACATCCGCCGCCCGGGCCAGGTCGGTGAGCAGACCCAGGGTTTCGGGAGTGATGCGCTGCTTGGAAAAATCGGCGAGAAAATCGCCGAGGCGGAAGGAAAGCTTCTCGAAGCGGGCCGGTTCCCGGGCGAACAACTCCCGCAGGTGGTGCGAACGAAGCTGCTCCCGGTGGGCCAGGAGGGCCTGCCAGGGCGCGGTGCGGGTGATGTCCATGGGCATGGGCGGTATTTCCGGTCAGACGGCGATGGGCGCGGCGATGGAAGGATGGGGATCGTAGCCTTCCAGGGCGATGTCCTCGAAGCGGAAGGCGAACAGGTCCTTCACCTCGGGATTGAGCACCAGCTTGGGCAGGGGACGGAAATCCCGGGACAGCTGCAGGCGCGCCTGGTCCAGGTGATTGCTATAGAGGTGGGCATCGCCCAGGGTGTGCACGAAGTCGCCGACCTGGTAGCCGCAGACCTGGGCGATCATGTGGGTGAGCAGGGCGTAGGAGGCAATGTTGAAGGGCACGCCGAGGAAGATGTCGGCACTGCGCTGGTACAGCTGGCAGGACAGCTTGCCGTCGGCCACGTAGAACTGGAACAGGCAGTGGCAGGGCGGCAGAGCCATGGAATCCACGTCCCCCGGGTTCCAGGCGGAAACCACGTGGCGGCGGGAATCCGGGTTCTTCTTCAGGTTTTCCACCAGCTGGCCCACCTGGTCGATGAGACGCCCGTCCGGCGTCTCCCAGCGGCGCCACTGCTTGCCGTACACCGGCCCCAGGTCGCCGTTGGCGTCGGCCCACTCGTCCCAAATGGAGACACCGTTGTCCTTGAGGTAGCGGATGTTGGTGTCGCCCTGCAGGAACCACAGCAGTTCGTGGATGATGGAACGCAGGTGCAGCTTCTTGGTGGTCATGACGGGGAAGCCGTCCGCCAGGTTGAAACGCATCTGCCAGCCGAAGACGGAACGGGTGCCAGTGCCGGTGCGGTCGGTCTTGACGTGGCCGTGCTCGAGCACGTGGCGCATGAGGTCGTGGTACTGCTGCATGGAGAGGGGCTCCGCTACTTTTTTATCGCTGGCATTGTAGCCGTTTGCCCCCGTCCCGCCCATGGCGGCGACGGGCGGGGCCGTTGACGGAGACCCCGCCGCCGCCAACGCCTGGGGGACAGTTCGCAGCATGGGGAAAATGACGTAAGCTTGGCTCCGGAGCTGCCGGCACAGGCGGACCCGTCCATGGAGGCGGCGACAGGACCGCCAATATCGCTGGAACGACTTCAACGGGGAACATCGTGATTCTGAGCCTCTTTTCCGCCAAGCCGGAGCACCCCCTGGCCGACGCCAAGGAACTGCGCCGCGCCATCGCCGAACTGCCCCTGGACAATGCCTTCAAGGCGGTGGACGAGGTGCTGGCCTGGTTCGAGTCCCTGCTCAGCGCCGAAGGCTTCAAGCCCGAGCAACTGTTCGACACCGTGCGCCAGCTGGACGAAGCGGCCCAGCCCCACCTGCGCCGCCTGACCCGGGACTACCTGCACTCCCCCCGCCTATCCAAGACCGAGGAGCGGCGCCTGTGGACCGCCAGCACCGCCTTCTGGGACCTGCTGGCACGGCTCTACGAACAATCCCTGGCGCGCTACCGCGGCAAGGAGAAGGGGGCCGACGCCCTCAAGCCCCACCTGTCCCTGATCCACGCCCGCCTCATCCTGGCCTACGGCAACCAGCTGAAGTGGCGCCAGTACCACTACGGCCCGGTGGAAGGCGGCATCTGGCTGCGCCTGGGCCAGGCCTATCTGGCGGCAGAAAGCGAAGGCGTCGCCGGGCGCCTGCTGCTGCTCTATCCGGGGCAGAGCAGTTCCTCCTCCGCCACCCTGGAATACCTGAAGGTGCTCATGTTCCACGCCTCCTCCATGGACAGCCTGCTGCCCGCGGAGATCGAACTGGCGGAAAGGCTGATCGGCCATTGCCTGCCCCAGTTCGTGTTCGGCAGCCGCTCCGGTCCCGAAAGCGTGTACTGGATCGACCCGGCCCAGCCCCTGCCGCCCGTGCGCCTCACCCGGGAGCCCCAGGCGGCGCCGACCCTGCGCTTCTTCGCCCCGGGCAACGCACCCCAGACCCTGGCCGAACTGATCCGCAGCGTCGAGTTGGGCACCGTGCCGGAAGAGGTGAATCTGGGGGGGCAGTATCCGGCCCGCATGATCCTGCCGGTGCTGCACCATCTGGCCATGCACTGGGCGCCGACCCCGCCCCTGCGGGAACACCGGCGGCACCAGGTGAAATCCCTGCTCACCGTGGTCAACGGTTTCGAGGCGGCCTTCCAGGTCTTTTCCGGCAAGCCGGACGGGGACGGAGCGGCGGAAAGCTGGATCGCCGACAACGTCAGCCTGGGCGGCTTCGGCGCCCTGGTGCCGAACCTGCGCGGCGACTGGCTGCGCATCGGCGCCCTCCTGGCCATGCAGCCGGAAGGCGGCAGCAACTGGCTGCTCGGCGTGGTGCGGCGCTACGGCCGGGAATCAGATACCCAGGCCGCGGTCGGCATCCAGACCCTGGCGCGCCAGGCCCTGGCGGTGGAGCTGCGGCCCCGCAGCACCTCGGCCTACGCCCTGGCGGCGGGCATTCCGGGCATGCTGCTGCGGGACGGCATGGAAGAAGGGGAAGTGCGGGTGGTAATGCCGCCGGCCAGCTTCGACGTGCGGGAAAACCTGGAGTGCGAAGCCGAAGGCCGGCACCTGCTACTGACCCCCATGGACATCCAGGAAAGCGGCAGCGATTACGAAATCGCCCGCTACCGGGAACTGCGCAGCGACAACTGAAGGCCGACTCAGGCGGCCGGCGGACGCCGTGCCGACTTGGGACGAAAGGCCGCCACCACGGATTCCCGGGTTTCCACATAGGGCCCGCCGATGAGGTCCAGGCAGTAGGGCACGGCAGCGAAGATGCCGGGCACCAGCACCTTGCCCTCCCCGTCCTTCACCCCTTCCAGGGTTTCCTGAATGGACTTGGGCTGGCCCGGCAGATTGAGGATCAGGGCCTGCTTGCGGATCACCCCCACCTGGCGCGAGAGAATGGCGGTCGGCACGAACTGCAGGCCGATCTGCCGCATCTGCTCGCCGAAACCGGGCATGACCTTGTCCGCCACCGCCAGGGTGGCTTCCGGCGTCACATCCCGGGGCGCCGGACCGGTGCCGCCGGTGGTCAGCACCAGATGGCAGCCTTCATCGTCCACCAGTTCCATGAGGGTAGCTTCGATGCCCGGCTGGTCGTCGGCGATGAGGCGCGACTCCTCCTCCCAGGGGGTCAGCAGCACCCCGTCCAGCCACTGGCGCAGGGCCGGCAGACCCTTGTCCTCATAGACGCCGCTGGATGCCCGGTCGCTGATGGAGACCAGGCCGACGCGCAGGGGCCCTTCGCTCATGCTTCCTCCCCGGCATCATCCCCGGTGGCTGCGGCAGCGCCGCCCTCCTCCAGTTCCTTCAGCACCTGGAAGATGGCGCGGTAGCTCTTCGGCGGCTTGTTCTGTTCCTGTTCCTTGAGGGCGCTGCGGCGCAGCTGGCGCAGGTGGGTGAGATCGGCCTGGGGCCAGTGGGCGGCGATGTCGGCCAGGGCCACGGCCTCGTTTTCCAGGAGCAGGGTGCGCAGACGCTCGCGCCGATGCAGCTTGGCGTTCTCCGCGGCGGAGGCGCCATTGACCACGTCCAGGGCGGCCTGGATCGGCTCCGGGTCCACGTCCCGCATCAGCTTGCCGATGTACTGCAGCTGCCGGCGCTGGGCCTCCCGCTTGGGCAGGCGCTGGTATTCGAGCAGGGCGCCGCTGAGGGTCTCGGACAGTTCAACCTTGCCCAGCAGGCGCTTGAGACGGTCCGGCGGCAGTTCCACCAGGGAGCGTCCCAGGTCCTGCTTGTCCTGCATGGCTTGTTTGCGTTTTGTCTTGCTGACGGGCTCGCCGTCCAGGGGGTCCAGTTCTTCCATGATTCCTTGTACTTCTCGGCAGGGGTGGGCGGTGGGGGCTGCTATGATAGCGATTTTACCCCTCTGTCTCGCTGTTCATGGCCAAGAAAGCTCTCCCCAAGCCCTCCCGCACCACCGCTGCAGCCACTTCCGGCCGCTTCTCCCTGCCCCAGGCCGACCTGCTGCAACTGGCCCGGGACACCGTGGCCCTGGCCACCCGGGGCGGCGCCTCCGCAGCCGAAGTGGATGTCTCCGAGGGCTTCGGCCAGTCGGTCAGCGTCCGCCAGGGCGAGGTGGAAACCATCGAATACAACCGGGACAAGGGCATCGGCGTCACGGTGTACCTGGGCCAGCGCAAGGGCTACGCCTCCACCAGCGACTTTTCCCGCCAGGCCCTGGCCCAGACCGTGGATGCGGCCCTGGCCATCGCCCGCTACACCGCCGAGGACCCCTGCGCCGGCCTGCCGGAAAAGGCCCTGCTGGCCAAACAGTGGCAGGATCCCCAGCTTTACTATCCCTGGCAGCTGAGCGTGGAGGGCGCCATCGACCTGGCCCGCCGCTGCGAGGATGCGGCCTTCGCCGTCAGTCCCCTGGTGAAAAACTCCGAGGGCGCCACCGTCTCCCTGCAGGAAGGCCAGTTCGCCACCGCCAACAGCCTGGGCTTTGCCGGCGGCTACCCCAGCTCCCGCCATTACATCGCCTGCTCCGTCATCGCCGGCAAGAAGGGGCGCAATGCGGAAATGCAGCGGGACGACTGGTATTCCACCCACCGGGACCCGGCGGACTTCCCCGCCCCCGAGAGCATCGGCGACTACGCCGCCCGCCGCGCCCTGTCCCGCCTGGGCGGGCGCAAGGTGAAGACCTGCGAGGTGCCGGTGATCTTCGAGGCCCCCATCGCCAGCGGCCTGCTCGGCAACTTCGTCTATGCCGCCAGCGGCGGCAGCCTCTACCGCAAGGCCAGCTTCCTGGTGGACAGCCTGGGCAAGCGCATCTTCGCCCCCGGCATCAACATCAGCGAGCGCCCCGACCTGCCCAAGGGCCTGGCCTCCGGCCCCTTCGACAACGACGGCGTCGCCACCCGCTCGCGCCAGGTGGTGAGCGACGGTGTGCTCAACGGCTACTTCCTCAGCGTCTATACCGCCCGCAAGCTGGGCATGACCACCACCGGCAACGCCGGCGGCTGCCACAACCTGGTGCTGGAGCCGGGCCGGGAAGACCTGGCCGGCCTCATCCGCCAGGTAAAGCGCGGCCTGCTGGTCACCGAGCTGCTGGGCCAGGGGGTGAACTACGTCAATGGGGACTACTCCCGGGGGGCCGCCGGCTACTGGATCGAGAACGGCGAAATTGCCTATCCGGTGGAGGAAATCACCATCGCCGGCAACCTCAAGGAGATGTTCATGAACATCGCCGGGGTCGGCAACGACGTGGTGGTGCGCGGCTCCAAGCAGACGGGTTCCATTCTCATCCAGCGGATGACCGTCGCGGGCGCCTGACCCCGGGCGAAAGCCGCTTCCAGCAAGCTCTTCCAGCCGGTCCGGATTAGGGTAATCCCTATTGCCGGACCGCTTCGGGCCGTCGCTATAATGCGTCGGCTGCAACACACCGAACAATCCCTGGAGGAGACAAAATGGAACGTCGTTCCTTTCTCAAAAAAGCTGGTGTCGGCATTGCTGCCGGCGCTGCTGCCACTACCGTATCTGCACCCGCAATCGCCCAAACCCAGCCCACCATCAAGTGGCGTCTGACCTCCAGCTTCCCCAAGAGCCTGGACACCCTCTACGGTGGCGCCGAAGTTCTGGCCAACCGCCTGCGCGCCATGACCAACGGCAAGTTCGACATCCGCGTCTTCGCCGGCGGTGAAATCGTCCCCGGCCTGCAGGCCCTGGACGCCGTGCAGCAGGGCACCGTCGAGTGCTGTCACACCGCCCCCTACTACTACGTGGGCAAGGACAAGACCTTCGCCCTGGGCTGCTCCATCCCCTTCGGCATGAACGCCCGCCAGATGAACGCCTGGGTGTACTACGGCGGCGGCCAGAAGCTGCTGGACGAGTTCTACGCCAACTACAACATCGTCTCCTTCATGGGCGGCAACAGCGGGACCCAGATGGGCGGCTGGTTCCGCAAGGAAATCAAGAATCTGGGCGACATCAAGGGCCTCAAGATGCGCGTCGCCGGCCTCGGCGGCACCGTCTTCGAGCGCCTCGGCGCCGTGCCCCAGCAGATCGCCGGTGGCGACATCTATCCCGCCCTGGAAAAGGGCACCATCGACGCCGCCGAATGGGTTGGCCCCTACGATGACGAGAAGCTGGGCTTCTTCAAGGTCGCCAAGAACTACTACTACCCGGGCTGGTGGGAGCCGGGTCCCGCCTTCTCCTTCTATGTGAACAAGAAGGAATGGGACAAGCTGCCCAAGGAATACCAGGAGGCCTTCCAGGCCGCCGCCTACGAGGCCAACGTCACCATGCTGGCCGAGTACGACCACAAGAACCCGCCGGCCCTCTCCCGCCTGCTGTCCCAGGGCGTGAAGCTGCAGAAGTACTCCGACGAGATCATGAACGCCGCCTACAAGGCCGCCATGGAAATCTACGCCGAAGAATCTGCCAAGAACCCGGCCTTCAAGAAGATCTACACCGAGTACGACAAGTACCGGAAGACCCAGAACGCCTGGTTCAGCGTGGCCGACACCACCATGGACCGGTTCCTGCAGACCCACAAGTAAGGTAAGCTCGACGCAGTAACAGGAGTGCCCCAGCCATCGACACGACGGTTGGGGCATTTGCACATGTATCCCCTTTGCTGTTTTCATCGCTGGCAGCGGTGAGGTTCAGCCGCCCGGCTTTCGCAACATCAGTTAGGCAACAAAAATAAGGAGACAAACCATGGATCGTCGCAAATTCCTGAAAAATGCCGGCGTCGCTGCCGGTGCCGGCGTGGCCACCACCGTCGCGGCTCCCGCCATCGCCCAATCCCAGCCCACCATCAAGTGGCGCCTGACCTCCAGCTTCCCCAAGAGTCTCGACACCATCTACGGCGGCGCCGACGTGCTGGCCAACCGCCTGCGCGCCATGACCGGCGGCAAGTTCGACATCCGCGTCTTTGCCGGCGGCGAGATCGTCCCCGGCCTGCAGGCCCTGGACGCCGTGCAGCAGGGCACCGTCGAGATGTGCCACACCTGTTCCTACTACTACGTGGGCAAGGACAAGACCTTCGGCTTCGGCACCTCCGTGCCCTTCGGCATGAACCCGCGCCAGATGAACGCCTGGATCTACTACGGCGGCGGCCAGAAGCTGCTGGACGAGTTCTACGCCAACTACAACGTGGTGTCCTTCGCCGGCGGCAACACCGGGACCCAGATGGGCGGCTGGTTCCGCAAGGAAATCAAGACCCTGGACGACGTCAAGGGCCTCAAGATGCGCATCGCCGGCCTCGGCGGCGCCGTCTTCGAACGCCTCGGCGCCGTGCCCCAGCAGATCGCCGGCAGCGACATCTATCCCGCCCTGGAAAAGGGCACCATCGACGCCGCCGAATGGGTCGGCCCCTACGACGACGAAAAGCTGGGCTTCTTCAAGGTCGCCAAGAACTACTACTACCCGGGCTGGTGGGAACCGGGCCCCACCATCCACTTCTTCGTGAACAAGAAGGAATGGGACAAGCTGCCCAAGGAATACCAGGAGGCCTTCCAGGCTGCCGCCTACGAGGCCAACGTCACCATGCTGGCCGAGTACGACCACAAGAACCCCACCGCCCTCTCCCGCCTGCTGTCCCAGGGCGTGAAGCTGCAGAAGTATCCGGATGCGGTGCTGGAAGCCGCCTACAAGGCCGCCATGGACCTGTACACCGAGGAATCGGCGAAGAACCCGGCCTTCAAGAAGGTGTGGACCGAGTACGACAAGTACCGCCGTACCCAGAACGCCTGGTTCAGCGTGGCCGACACCACCATGGACCGCTTCCTGCAGAGCCACAAGTAAGCCCGGGCATCGCCCGCAAAAAAGCCGCCGGTGATCCGGCGGCTTTTTTTATGTCCTAGCTAGACGGACGGGAGCCTCAGGCATCCACCCAGTCGATGATGCTGCGCCACTGCTCCAGGTCCTTCTCGGCCCGGGCCGGGGTCAGGTCGAACAGGGTGGCCCCCTGGGCCGCCGCCTGGACGTAGAGCTGGGTGTCCCGCAGATAGGCGAGGATGGGCAGGTCGTAGGCGGCGAAGAAGCGCTCCAGCTCCCCCGCCGCCCGGGTCCGGGCATCCACCCGCATGCCCACCACCGCCACCTGCAGCTCCCCCTTGCGCACGGCCTTCTCGGCCAGCAGGGTGTCGAGGAAGTGGCGCGCCGCCAGGATGTCGAAGAGGGAGGGCTGCACCGGCACCAGCACGTGGGTGACCTGTTTCAGGGTGCGGTCCAGGGCCTTGCCGTGGAAGCCGGCAGGCGTATCCAGTACCGCATGGGTAGTGCCCTTGGGCGGCCGGGCCGGCTCGTCGTGCTTCAGTTCCCAGCTGCGGATGGCGGGCAAAAAGCCGGGGCGCAGGGCCAGCCACTCCCGGGAGGACTGCTGCCGATCCAGGTCGCCCAGCATCACGGGCTTGCCGGACTGGGCCAGATAGCCGGCCAGGTTGGTGGCCAGGGTGCTCTTGCCGGCGCCGCCCTTGGGGTTGGCGATCAGGTAAGCCTTCATCTAGGGGGTTTCCTCCACGTTTGCATGTCGCGCCAGCCGCTCCAGGGTGTGGCGCACCAGTTCGATGTGTTCCCGCAGGGTATAGAGCAGGTCCGAATAGGCCAGGGGGATATTACGCCGATAGGCCTCGTCCTCGATACGGTCGAGGCGGTCCAGGTACTCCAGCTTGCGGCCCGGGTCGTAGCTTTCCTTCAGCTCGTTCTCGAGGAACTTGAGGTCGCCGTAGCAGCGGAAAATCTTGGAACGGATGCGCCAGCTGTAGATGGAGGGCGCCACCTTGAGCAGGGGCAGCAGCAGGGCGAAGATGGGCAACAGCAGCACCACCAGCCGGTCCACCAGGATCGCCGCCCAGAAGGGCAGATAGCGCTGCAGCAGCGGCGGGCCGGACTTGTAGTAGCGCTCCGCCGTGTCGGCCACCGGCAGGCTCTGGTCCCGTACCGCCGGGAAGTCGCCGCGGCGCTGGAAGAAGCCGGCCTTGCCGTGCACTTCGCTGGCCGCCTGCAACAGCAGGGACTGGATGGCCGGATGCAGGCTGTCATGCACCACCAGATTGGCGGTGGCCGCCAGCAGCGTGGTGTCGTGGGGCGGGAAGTTGCGCACCAGGTCCACCGCCCCTTCCGGCAGGACGATCTTCGACAGGTAAGGGAAGCGCCGGGTGTAGGCCTCGGCCTGGGCGAAGTTCATCACCTTGATGCCGGGGGAGCGCAGCAGCACCTGTACCACCGGCGCCTCCGGCGCGGCGATGACGAAGGCGGCATCGAGGCGGCCCTGCTGCAGTTCTTCGGCCGCCTTGAGGCCGCCCAGGGACAGCAGATGCTTGCCGTCCACCGGCACCTCGTTGGCCGCCAGCAGTTGCAGGGCCAGGCCCCGGATGCCGCTGCCCTCGGCGCCGACGGCGATGCGCTTGCCGGCCAGCTGGTGCAGGCGCTCCAGTTCCCGCTCGCTGCGGTAGAAGACCCACACCGGCTCGTAGTACATGCTGCCCAGGGAGGACAGGGGCAGGGCCTCGTCCTCCTCCAGGTAGTCCGGCCGGGGCGCCTCGACGCCGCCCTGGACCAGGGCGATCTCCACGTCGCTGTCCTTGTCCAGCAGGCGCTGCAGGTTCTCGGCGGAACCGTTGGAGGTGCGCACCTCCAGGGTGATGCCGTTACGCGCCAGGATTTCCGCATACTTCTTGCCGAAGGCGTAGTAGGCGCCGCTGTCGGCCCCGGCGGACATGACCACGTGCCGCGGCGGCGCCGGCTGGATGAACTGGACGGCGACGACGAAACCCAGGGCCACCACCAGCACGATGGGCCAGGCCGTGGCCAGGAGGTCCCGCAGGGAGAGCAGGCTGTTGCGAACTTTGGCGCCCATGGACGACCTTTCCGTTTAAGGCAGCAGCACCGTGGAGCCGGTGGTTTGCCGGCCTTCCAGGGCGATGTGGGCGGCAGCGGCCTGCTGCAGGGGGAAGCGCTGGTGCACCTCGATCTTCACCTGGCCGCTGGTGACCACGCCCAGCAGCTCCGTCGCCAGGGCCTCCAGGTCGGCGCGGCGGGCGGTGTAGTGCATCAGGGTGGGCCGGGTGAAGAAGAGGGAGCCCTTCTGGGACAGCAGCAGGGGATCGATCAGACCCACCGGGCCGGAGGCGTTGCCGAAGCTGACCATGGTGCCCAGGGGGCGCAGGCTGTCCAGGGAGCCGGTGAAGGTGTCCTTGCCGATGCCATCGTAGACCACCGGCACGCCTTCACCGCCGGTGATGTCCCGCACCCGCCGGGCGAAGTCCTCCCGAGTGTAGAGGATGGGGTGGTCGCAGCCATGGGCCCGGGCCAGCTCGGCCTTGGCCTCGGTGGAGACGGTGCCGATGACGGTGGCCCCCAGGGCCTTGGCCCACTGGCAGGCGATGAGGCCGACGCCGCCGGCGGCGGCGTGGATCAGCACGGTGTCGCCTTTCTGCACCCGGTAGGTGCGACGCAGCAGGTAGGCGGCAGTGAGGCCCTGCAGCATCATGGCGGCGCCGGTCTCGAAGGAGAGGCTGTCCGGCAAGCGGATGAGGCGGTCGGCGGGAATCAGGCGGGCCTCGCTGTAGGCCCCCAGGGGGCCGCCGGCGTAGGCCACCCGGTCGCCCACCTGCAGGTGGGCGACACCGGGGCCCAGGGCTTCCACCGTGCCGGCGCCTTCGAGGCCGATGCCGGAGGGCAGGGGCACGGGATAGAGGCCGCTGCGATGGTAGGTGTCGATGAAATTGAGACCGACGGCGGCATGGCGCACCCGGACTTCGCCGGGGCCGGGCTCGCCGACGCCGGCCTCTTCCCACTGCAGCACTTCGGGGCCGCCGGTGCGGTAAAAGCGGATGGCATGGGTCATTTTTTGTCTCCTTTTGTATTCTGCTGGGGGTGCGTCACTATACCGCCGCTCCCCGGCGGTGCGAATGGCCCCGATTGGCCTTAATATTGGCGCCATGACCAATATCCACCACACCGTTCTCGGCCGCCTGCTGCTCGCCTGGGCCCTGGTTTCCCTGCTCCTGGGCGGCAGCGCCTGGTATGTGGCGACGGAGCGCATCGACGATGCGGTGGTGGCCCTGGCCCAGGCCGAATCGGCCCGCTTCCAGGCGGCCGAGCTGGAGGCGGCGGAAATGTCGGCCCAGCAGCTGGATTTCCTGCGGCAACGGGCCCTGGGCTTCGTCCGCGACCATTTCGTGGTGATCGAGCTGTACGACCGGGAACGGCGCAAGGTGGTGGAGGCGGTCAATCCGGCCCACCAGGACATCGAGGCCGGGCTCAAGGGCAGCACCCACGCCTTCCCCATGGACGGCAAACACCATTACGAGAAATACACCATCCTCAACAACACGGTGGTGCAGGTGCTGGTGCCGATCCTGGACCGGGAGCGCAACATCGCCGGCTACTTCGAAGGCGTGTTCCTGGTCTCGCCGGAGGAGGAGGCCCGCCTGCGCCGGGACCTCAACCTGATCCTGGGCCTGGTGCTGGCCGCAGCCCTCATCACCACGGTGGTGCTGTACCCGGTGATCATTTCCCTCAACCGCAACGTGCTGCGCTTCTCCCGGGAGGTGCTGCGGGGCAACCTGGAAATGGCCTCGGTCCTGGGCGCCGCCATCGCCCAGCGGGATTCGGACACCAGCATCCACAACTACCGGGTGGCGCTCTACGCCTGCCGCCTGGGCGAGGTCACGGGGGTGGAGGGCGACGCCATGCGGGCCCTCATCATCGGCGCCTTCCTGCACGACGTGGGCAAGATCGGCATCAGCGACAACATCCTGCTCAAGCCGGGCAAGCTGGATGCGGAGGAATTCCGCATCATGCAGACCCACGTCTCCCTCGGCGTACACATCATCGCCCCCTCCCCCTGGCTGCAGGCGGCCCGGGAGGTGGTGCAGTTCCATCACGAGAAGTACGACGGCAGCGGCTACCTGCAAGGGCTGAAGGGCGAGGAGATCCCCCTCAACGCCCGCATTTTCGCGGTGGTGGACGTCTTCGACGCCCTCACCTCCCGCCGCCCCTACAAGGAACCCATGACTTGCGAAGCGGCCCTGGCCATCCTGCACAAGGATGCGGGCAGCCACTTCGATCCCCGGCTGGTGGCCGCTTTCGCCCCGGTGGCGGCGCCCCTCCATGCCGAACTGTCGCGCCTCGACGAAGGGGCCATCCAGGCCCTGCTGGAAGAACGCATCAGCCGCTACTTCTTCGCCGCCTTCCTCGCCCGGGAATAAGTCCCGCCGCAGCCCTTGCCCGGGAGGCAGGCGGGACCAGCCTCCCGGCATGGCCATGCCTGCAACGTCCGTCCCTATTGCCCCTCAGGGCACATTGCCGCAACAGCTGCGTCCCATCTGCCCGGCAGGCCGGGCGTCAACCCCATCCTAGAGCGGTGTCAGCTTGGCGAATTCCAGGGCCAGCCACTTCATGCCGGCAGAACCGAAATTGACCTGGACCCGGGCGTCGGCGCCCCGGCCCTCGGTGGCGACGATGACCCCCTGGCCGAACTTGGCGTGGCTGACGTTCTGCCCCACCCGCAGCCCGGCGGGAGCGGCGCTTTCGTAGGCCGTCACCGGTGCCGCCGCCCGGGGGCTGCGGCTGTAGCTGTTGTCGTAGGCCGGGGTGCTGCGGGCATTGACCCGCAGCAGCAGTTCCTGGGGCAATTCGTCGAGGAAGGCGGAGGGCACGCAGTAGCGGGTCTGGCCGTGGAGCATGCGGGTCTGGGCGTGGGACATGTAGAGCCGCTGGCGGGCCCGGGTGATGGCCACGTACATGAGGCGCCGCTCTTCCTCCTCGCCGGACTTTTCCATGACGGAGTTTTCGTGGGGAAAGAGACCCTGCTCCAGGCCGGAGATGAAGACCACGTCGAACTCCAGGCCCTTGGCCGCATGCACCGTCATCAGCTGCACCGCCTCCTGGCCGTCGCCGGCCTGGTGGTCGCCGGCCTCCAGGCTGGCGTGGGCGAGGAAGGAGGCCAGGGGCGACGGCAGGGGCGCATCGGGGGTGGCCGGATCGGGCACCGGCATGGCCCCCTCTTCGGCGATGAAGCTGGCGGCGGCGTTGATCAGTTCGTCCAGGTTCTCCAGCCGCTCCTGGCCTTCCTTCTCGCCCAGGTAGTGCTGGCGCAGGCCGCTGCGTTCGATGATGTGTTCCACCACTTCGGGCAGGGGCAGGTTTTCCGTCTCCCGCCGCAGCTCCTCGATGAGGCGGATGAAGGCGCCGACGGCGGCCCCGGCCTTGCCGGTGAGGCTGGCGGCGGCGTTGTAGAGGGGCGAGTTGGAACGGTGGGCCGCTTCCTGGAGGTTTTCCAGGCTGCGGGCGCCGATGCCCCGGGTGGGGAAATTCACCACCCGCAGGAAGGCGGTGTCGTCGTCCGGATTGGCCAGGAGGCGCAGGTAGGCCAGGGCGTGCTTGATTTCCTGGCGCTCGAAGAAGCGCAGGCCGCCGTACACCTTGTAGGCCACGCCCTTGGTGAACAGCTCGTGCTCCAGCACCCGGGACTGGGCGTTGGAGCGGTAGAGGAAGGCGATCTGGTCCCGGGAGACGCCCTCCCGGATCAGTTCCCGGGCCTCGTCCACGATCCAGCGGGCCTCGTCCAGGTCGGAGAAGCCCTCGAACACCCGGATCGGCTCGCCGGCCCCCTGGTCGGTCCACAGGTTCTTGCCCAGGCGGCCCTGGTTGTTCTTGATGAGGGCGTTGGCCGCATCCAGGATGTTGCCGTGGGAACGGTAGTTCTGCTCCAGGCGGATGACGTTCTGCACCCCGAACTCCCGCTCGAAGTCCCGCATATTGCCCACCTCGGCGCCGCGGAAGGCATAGATGGACTGGTCGTCGTCGCCCACGGCGAACACCGCCGCGCCCTGGGGCGCGCCGGCGCTGCCGTCGTGACCGGCCAGGAGCTTCAACCAGGCGTACTGCAGACGGTTGGTGTCCTGGAACTCGTCCACCAGGATGTGGCGGAAGCGCTCCTGGTAATGGCGGCGCAGGGGCTCGTTGCGCGACAGCAGCTCGTAGGTGCGCAGCAGCAGTTCGGCAAAATCCACCACCCCTTCGCGCTGGCACTGGCCCTCGTACTCGGCCCACAGCTCCACCCGGCGGCGGGTGTAGTCGTCCCACACCTCGGCCTGGGCCGGGCGCAGGCCCTGGTCCTTGTGGGCGTTGATGAAGTGCATCAGCTCCCGGGGCGGGAACTTCTCGTCGTCCACGTTGAGGTTCTTCAGGAGACGCTTGATGGCGGAGAGCTGGTCGGCGGAATCGAGGATCTGGAACAGGGAGGGCAGCCCCGCCTCCTTGTGGTGGGCCCGCAGCAGCCGGTTGCACAGGCCGTGGAAGGTGCCGATCCACATGCCCCGGGTGTTGATGGGCAGCATGGCCGAGAGCCGGGCCAGCATCTCCTTGGCCGCCTTGTTGGTGAAGGTCACCGCCAGCACCGCGTGGGGCCCCATCTGGCCGGTGGAAATGAGCCAGGCAATGCGGGTGGTGAGCACCCGGGTCTTGCCCGAACCGGCGCCGGCCAGGATCAGGGCATGCTGGGGCGGCAGGGTCACGGCCTGGAGTTGTTCTGGATTGAGATTGGCAAGCAGGTCGGACATGGGGACGGGAAGCCGCGGGCAGGGGCGCGGACGCAGGTTAAGGTCAGGCCGGGATTATAGCCCCGCCGGGGCCGGGGAACTTTTTGGTGCGCCGCACCATCCAATCTTCCGGATGCTACGGGTAAACCACAAATGATCGCCGGAACATCTGAGATATAATCGATATTGCAATGCAACATAAAACAGTCACCAAGCCCACAAGGCCGCGGACGGACTGCATTGGTTACCGCCAAGTTTGAAAGGAAACAGCATGAACAACCCGAAGATTCTGCCCTGGATCGCCCGCAAAGCCGGCATCACCGAAACCATGGCCACCAAGCTGTGGCAACGCGCCGTCGAGGAAGCGAAGACCGCCTGTGGCTGCACCGAGGGTTCCGAGTTTCACCGCCACAGCATCGAGCGCTTTCTCGATCTGGTGGAAGCCCGCGCCGGCGGTACCGTGCGCCAGCCCTACAGCAACAGCACCGCCCAGGTCAGCTGGATCTGGCGCCACCAGGGCCGCATGGCCATGTTCGGCCTGATGGCTGCGGAAAACGCCGCCAAGTTCTGGCAGGACACCTGGAAGAACGTGTTCACCCCCGACCTGCACAAGCGCAAGGTCGGCTGTTGAGCCCAGGCGGCCGCCCAGGCCGCCTGATCGGACCACCCGGGGCCAAGCCGCCCCGGCGGCTCCTTACCCCCTGGATTTCCCCTCGACTTCCCGATTCCCGCCTTCAGCGGGAGACGGCCCCGGGCGCCACGCCCAGCTCCGCCGCCAGACGACCCGCCATCTGCCGCGCCTCTTCTCGGTCGGCGAAGCCCCCCACCCGCAGCACATAGACGTAGCCCTCCTCCCCGGCCCCATCGTGACGCGGACGAATCCGCGCCGGATAGCCGGCCTCCCGCAGCTGGTCGTACAACGCCAGGGCCTCGGCCTGGGTCGCCACCGGCGGCAGGTTGACGCCCCAGGCGCCGCCACGGCGCAGGACGCCGGCCCCGGCCTGGATTTCAGTTTCCGCCGCCCACTTCTCCACCTGCGCCGCCTCGACGCTGGCCACCGCCCCGGGTGCCTGGTCGCGCAGGGCGCTGGCGAAGGCCAGAGGCTCGCTCAAGGCCATGGGTTCGCCCAGGGGATGGGTGACCACGATATGGCCCTCGAGCAGGCAGATCAGGTCCTTGTCCTCGGCGGACTTGCCCCACAGGTCGGTGCCGCGGATGCCAGCGGTCAGGGTGGCGGCGCGGACGTTGATGGCCCGCCCCGTCAGGCGCTGGGGAAAGAGGCCGGTGGTGAAGCGGAAGGCACCCCGCAGCACGTCCAGGGCCGCCGTATAGACGCCCCCCGGGCGCTGGCCGATGGCGTTGAGATGGAGCTGGGCGTTTTCCCCCAGCTTGACGCCGCTGCCTTCGGGCAGCTGGATCAGCACCCGGGAGCCGCTGCCGGTGACGATCCTGTCCCGGTTGGCGAGGGCCTGGCCCGGCACCAGGGGCCGGCGCTCGCCGCCGCGCTCCAGCCAAGCCGGCGCCTGCACGGCCTCCACCACCGCCTGCCGGGAGGCCGGTCCGGCCACGGCAGGGGCGGCAGCCCACAGCGTCAGGGTTGAAAGCAGCAGGGGGCGCAACAATCCCATGTTCATCTCTCCGCAGTGGCCTGGAGCGGCCCGTTCATCATCAGGAAACCGCCCGGACGGCGGCAAAGAGCCGATTTTGCCCAATGGAGCAGGAGCGGACCGGTTATAATTTCACGCTTTGCAACGAATTTCTGGCCGCCCAAATGCAGGAAAAATACCAACCCGCGGAAGTCGAACTCGCCGCCCAGCAACACTGGGTCAAGACCCAGGCCGCCCGTGCCGTCGAAGACACCACCAAGCCCAAGTACTACTGTCTTTCCATGTTCCCCTATCCGTCGGGGAAGCTGCATATGGGGCACGTGCGCAACTATACCATCGGCGATGTGCTGACCCGTTTCCACAAGATGCAGGGCTACAACGTGCTGCAGCCCATGGGTTGGGACGCCTTCGGCATGCCGGCGGAAAACGCCGCCATCCAGAACAAGGTGCCCCCCGCCAAGTGGACCTACGCCAACATCGACTACATGCGCAGCCAGCTGCAGCGCCTGGGTTTCGCCATCGACTGGGAGCGGGAATTCGCCACCTGCACCCCCGAGTACTACCGCTGGGAACAGTGGCTGTTCACCCGCCTGTATGAAAAGGGCCTGATCTACAAGAAGCTGGGCACCGTGAACTGGGACCCGGTGGACCACACCGTGCTGGCCAACGAGCAGGTCATCGACGGCCGCGGCTGGCGCTCCGGCGCCCTGGTGGAAAAGCGCGAGATCCCCATGTACTACATGAAGATCACCGCCTACGCCGAGGAACTGCTGGCCGACCTGGACCAACTGCCGGGCTGGCCCGAGCAGGTGCGCCTGATGCAGAAGAACTGGATCGGCAAGAGCACCGGCGTGCGCTTCGCCTTCCCCCTGGCCGACAACAATGATGAAAAGCTGTGGGTGTTCACCACCCGGGCCGACACCATCATGGGCGTCACCTTCGTCGCCGTGGCCGCCGAACACCCCCTGGCCACCCGCGCCACGACGAACAACCCGGCCCTGGCCGCCTTCATCGAGGAATGCAAGAAGGGCGGCGTGGCCGAGGCCGACATCGCCACCATGGAAAAGAAGGGCATGCCCACGGGCATTTTCGTCCAGCACCCCCTCACCGGCGAGCAGGTGGAAGTGTGGGTCGGCAACTACGTGCTGATGGGTTATGGCGAAGGCGCCGTGATGGCCGTGCCCGCCCACGACGAGCGGGACTTTGCCTTTGCCAAGAAGTACAACCTGGCCATCAAGCAGGTCATCGCCGCTGAAGGCGAAGCCTTCAGCCTGGACGGCTGGCAGGAATGGTACGGTGACAAGAGCCGCGGCACCTGCGTCAATTCCGGCAAGTACGACGGCCTGGCCTACGAGGCCGCTGTGGACGCCATCGCCGCCGACCTGGCCGCCAAGGGCCTGGGCGAAAAGAAGGTGCAGTTCCGTCTGCGCGACTGGGGCATTTCCCGCCAGCGCTACTGGGGCTGCCCGATTCCCGTGATCCACTGTGAGTCCTGCGGCGATGTGCCGGTGCCTGACGACCAGCTGCCCGTGGTGCTGCCGGAGAACGTGGAAATCACCGGCGCCGGTTCCCCCCTGGCCAAGATGCCCGAGTTCTACGAGTGCACCTGCCCCAAGTGCGGCAAGCCGGCCCGTCGCGAAACCGACACCATGGACACCTTCGTCGAGTCCTCCTGGTACTTCCTGCGCTACGCCTGCCCGGACAACACCCAGGCCATGGTGGACGAGCGCGTGGCCTACTGGTGCAAGGGCGGCATCGACCAGTACATCGGCGGCATCGAGCACGCCATCCTGCACCTGCTCTACTCCCGCTTCTTCACCAAGCTGATGCGCGACGTGGGCCTTTTCGGCGAGCAGAAGCTGGATGAGCCCTTCGCCAACCTGCTGACCCAGGGCATGGTGGTGGCCCCCACCTTCTATCGCGACGCCGAAGGCGGCAAGAAAGAGTGGATCAATCCGGCCGACGTGGATGTGACCACCGACGAGCGCGGCCGCCCCACCGGTGCCACCCTCAAGGCCGACGGCCAGCCTGTGGTCATCGGCGGCACCGAGAAGATGTCCAAGTCCAAGAACAACGGCGTGGACCCCCAATCCCTGATGGACGAATACGGTGCCGACACGGCCCGCCTGTTCATGATGTTCGCCGCCCCGCCCGACCAGTCCTTGGAGTGGTCCGACGCCGGTGTCGAGGGCGCCTTCCGCTTCCTGAAGCGCCTGTGGAAGCTGACCCACGACCATGTGGCCGTCGGCATCGTTCCCGCCTACAGCGGCGGCGAGCTGGAGGGCAATCTCAAGGACTTCCGCCGCCAGCTGCACCAGACCATCGGCAAGGTCACCGACGACTACGGCCGGCGCAAGCAGTTCAACACCGCCATCGCCGCCGTCATGGAACTGCTCAACGCCTTCGCCAAGCTGCCGGACAGCCCGGCCGCCCGCGGCGTCAAGCAGGAAGCCCTGGAAGCGGCCGTGCTGATGCTCTTCCCCATCGTACCCCATGCCTGCCAGGCCCTCTACGCCGAGCTCAAGCCCGGTGCCGATGCCGGCCAGGCCGCCTTCCCCAAGGCCGATGCCGCCGCCCTGGTGCAGAGCGAAATCGAGCTGATGCTGCAGGTGAACGGCAAGCTGCGCGGCAGCATCAAGGTGCCCGCCGATGCGGCCAAGGACGCCATCGAAGCGGCCGCCCTGGCCTCCGAGACGGTGCAGAAGCACCTGGACGGTCAGGCCCCGAAGAAGGTGGTGGTGGTGCCCGGCCGTCTGGTCAATATCGTGGTTTAAGGAGTCGTCTGTGCGCGCCCGTCTGCTCGTTTCCCTTGTCCTGCTCGTGACGCTGGCCGGCTGCGGCTTCCAGCTGCGGGGCGCCCAGACCATGCCCTTCCCGACCCTGTACGTGTCCATGGCGGAGAATTCCGAAATCACCGCCAACCTGAAGCGCTACATCCGGGCCAACAAGTCCACCGAACTGGTGGGCAATCGAGATGATGCGGCCGCCACCCTGGTCCAGTTGCCGGAACGCCGGGAGCGGATCGCCCTGTCCTACAACTCCGCCGGCCGGGTGCGAGAACTGCAACTGCAGTACCGGGTCACCTTCCGCCTGGAGGATGCCAAGGGCAAGGCCCTCTCCGCGCCCATGGAAATCTACCTGACCCGGGACATCACCTACGACGATGCCCAGGTGCTGTCCAAGGCCCAGGAAGAGGAACTGCTGTGGCAGGACATGCAGCGGGACCTGGTGCAGCAGCTGATCCGGCGCATGGCCAAGGCCAAGCCGCCGGTGGACGAAAACGAGGACTGACGCCGTGGCCCAGCTCCGGGGAGAACAGTTGGCGGCCCACCTGGAACGCCCCCTGGGGCCGCTCTACGTGGTGTATGGGGACGAGCCCCTGCTGGTGATCGAGGCCGGCGATGCCATCCGCGCCGCCGCCCGGCGCCAGGGCTACAGCGAGCGGGAAGTGCTGGTGGCCGGCCAGGGCTTCAACTGGACCCAGCTGGCCATGGCCGGCGGCAACCTCTCCCTCTTCGGCGACCGCAAGTTGATCGACCTGCGCATCCCCACCGGCAAGCCCGGGCGGGACGGCGGCCAGGCCCTGCAGGAACATTGCCAGCGCCTTTCCAGCGACGCCATGACCCTGGTCACCCTGCCCGAACTGACCTGGCAGGACGAAAAGGCCTCCTGGTTCCAGACCCTGGCCGAAGCCGGCACCGTGCTCAAGCTGCAGCCCCCCAACCTCAACGAACTGCCCCAGTGGATCGCCGGCCGCCTACAGCGCCAGGAACAGAGCGCCGAGACGGAAGCCCTGCGCTTCATCGCCGAGCGGGTGGAAGGCAACCTGCTGGCCGCCCACCAGGAAATCCAGAAACTGGGACTGCTGTTCCCCAAAGGCAAGCTGAGCCTGGAACAGGTGCGGGAGGCGGTGCTCAATGTGGCCCGCTACGATATCGACGGTCTGCGGGAAGCCCTGCTGCAGGGCGACCTGGCCCGCCTGACGCGGACCCTGGACGGCCTGCGCCAGGAGGGCGAAGCGCCGCCCCTGGTGTTGTGGGCGGTGACGGAGGAAGTGCGGGCCCTGGCGGCCCTGAAGGAAGGACTCAACGCCGGCCGGCCGGCGGACCAGCTATTCAAGGAACAGCGCATCTGGGGACCGCGCCAGGCCCTGGTCAAGCGCGCCCTGGGGCGGCTCGACGCGCCGCGTCTGCGGGCGGCCCTGGCCCAGACGGCCCATATCGACCGCTGCATCAAGGGCCTGGGCGGCGGCGATGTGTGGGATGAATTCCTGCGCCTGGGCCTCAGCCTGCGCTAGGCCGGATACCCGAACGGGCACCGGTCGATCGGGGATGCGACGGCCTTAAGCGGCCTTTTCATCGGAAGGCGGCACGTCCGGCAGGATGGCCGGCACCTCTTCCGGTTCATCGGGCACCAGATGCTCCCACTCGCAATCCGTATCTCCGGACTTGTGGCGCAATGCGGGCAGGGACGATTCGCGCACCAGGCACTCGCCCTGGCAACACTCTTCCACCACCACCACACCCACCTCGGCATCTACCTTGCGTTCCCCGTCCCAATAACTGCAGGTGGCACACACTTGCACTTCGGTGGGAACAATCAGCTTGCGACTCATAGGGTCTCCTGCGACGTCAAACGGCCATGTAACGGTTTGTGACACCGCAACGGCGAGAAAGTTTAGCCCAATCCCTTATTTTCAGTAAGGGAATGGCGTTTCGGGGCATTTGAGGCCGCTATAATGGTCCGATTATCTCCTGCCTGACCTGCTGAAGAACACCATGGATATCAAGGATTACATGCAGAACCTGGGCCGCCGCGCCCGGGCCGCCTCGCGCCAGATGGCCAAGGCCGACACCAATGCCAAAAACCGGGCCCTGCTGGCCATCGCCGCCGCCATCCGCCGCGACGAAGCCAAGCTCCTGGCCGCCAACGGCGAAGACCTGGCCGCCGCCCGGGCCGCCGGCCTGGAGCCGGCCATGGTGGATCGCCTGACCCTTTCCCCCAAGACCGTCGCCACCATGGCCGAGGGCCTGGAGCAGATCGCCTCCCTGCCGGACCCCATCGGTGAAATGACCGACCTGCGCTTCCGCCCCTCCGGCATCCAGGTGGGCCACATGCGGGTGCCCCTCGGCGTCATCGGCATCATCTACGAAGCCCGCCCCAACGTGACGGTGGATGCGGCCGGCCTGTGCATCAAGTCCGGCAACGCCTCCATCCTGCGCGGCGGTTCCGAGGCCATCCGCTGCAACCAGGCCCTGGCGACTCTGGTGAAGGAAGGGTTGCAGTCCGCCGGCCTGCCGGCTGACGCGGTGCAGGTGGTGGAAACCACCGACCGGGCCGCCGTGGGCGAACTCATCACCATGCGCGAATTCGTGGACGTCATCGTGCCCCGCGGCGGCAAGGGCCTCATCGCCCGCCTGCTGGCCGAATCCCGGGTGCCCATGATCCAGCACCTGGACGGCAACTGCCATGTGTACCTGGACGACAGCGCCGATGCGGCCAAGGCCATGGCGGTGGTGGAAAATTCCAAGACCCAGCGCTACGGCACCTGCAACACCGCCGAATCCCTGCTGGTGGCACGCTCCGTCGCCGCCACCCTGCTGCCGCCCATCGCCGCCATGCTCACCGCCAAGGGCGTGGAAATCCGCGGCTGTGCCGAAACCCGGGCCCTAGTGCCCAATGCCAAGGAAGCCACCGAGGCCGACTGGGGCGAGGAATACCTGGCGCCCATCATCGCCGTGAAGGTGGTGGCCGGGCTGGACGAGGCCATCGAGCACATCAACAAGTACTCCTCCAGCCACACCGAGGCCATCGTCACCGAGAACCACACCCACGCCATGCGCTTCCTGCGGGAAGTGGATTCGGCCTCGGTCATGGTGAACGCCTCCACCCGCTTCGCCGACGGCTTCGAGTACGGCCTCGGCGCCGAGATCGGCATTTCCACGGACAAGATCCACGCCCGGGGCCCGGTGGGCCTGGAAGGCCTGACCAGCCAGAAATGGGTGGTCCTGGGCAACGGCCAGGTGCGCGGCTGAAGGCCGGCCGCACCGCTCCCTGATCCGTCCAAGTTTCACCGCAGCACCCATAAAAGAATTGCCCCGGCGACGTGCGGACGGCGCCGGGGCTTCAATAAAGTCCGCAAAAACCAAAGGAGACAGACAGTATGAAGATCAAGCATTTCATGGCGGCCCTCGCCATCCTCACCCTCACGGCCGGCAGCGCCCAGGCCATGGAAGTGGCTGGGGTCAAGTTCGAGGAACGGCTCAAGCTGGAGCAGCAGGACCTCAGCCTCAACGGCGCCGGCCTGCGGTCCAAGGTGTTTTTCAAGGTCTACGCCGTGGGCCTCTACCTGCCGGCCAAGGCCGCCGAGGTGGACGGCGTGCTGGCGGCCAAGGGCGCCAAGCGCCTGGCCATCGTGCCCCTCATGGAACTCTCCGCCCAGCAGTTCGTGGACGCCCTATCCGGCGGCATCGCCAAGAACAGCAGCGAGGCCGAGGCTGCCGCCCTGAAGGAACGGGTGCAGACTTTCGAAGGCAACCTGCTGGCCCTGGGCAAGGCGGCCAAGGGCACCCCCATCACTCTGGACTGGATTCCCGAACAGGGCACCCGCCTCACCGTGGCCGGCCAGCCCCAGGGCAAGGTCATCCCGGGGGAGGATTTCTACCAGGCCCTGCTGCGCATCTGGCTGGGTAACAAGCCGGCCCAGGGCGATCTCAAGGACGCCCTGCTCGGCAAGGCGCAGTAAGCATTTCCACAGGGGGGCGGCTGCAAGCCGCCCCCTTTCTCGTTGTACGGGCAGCCATGACCAAGAATGCCGTCCCTGCTGACTTCCAGGCCATCACCAGTGGCCCGTTCTTTTCCCTGGGCATCCGCTGCAACGGGGACGAACTGACCGAAATCCTCTACCTGCCCGGCCGCCTGCAGCAGGCGGCCGGCACGCCCCTGGCCGCCGAGGCGGTGCGCCAGATCCAGGCCTACCTGGCCGACCCGGCCTTCGTTTTCAGCCTGTCCCTGCAACCCTCCGGCACCCGCTTCCAGCGCCGGGTGTGGGACGCCATCGCCGCCATTCCCCGGGGCCAGACGCAAAGCTACGGCGAAGTGGCCAAGCTGCTGCACAGCGGCCCCCGGGCCGTGGGCGGCGCCTGCGGCGCCAACCCCTTCCCCCTGGCGGTGCCCTGCCACCGGGTCGTCGCCGCTGCCGGCCTGGGCGGTTTCGGCCGCAACGGCGGCGACTTCCTGCTGGACATCAAGCGCTGGCTGCTGCAACACGAGGGCTGCCTGCCGGCGTAAACTCCGTGCCCATGACGGATGCCGCCCCGCCGACCCTGGCCTTTTCCACCCAGAGCGAGATCGACGCCTTCTGCGACGCCCTGTGGCTGGAAGACGGCCTATCCCCCAATTCCCTCGCCGCCTACCGCAGCGACCTGCAACGCTACGCCCTGTGGTTGCAGCAGCAGGGCCGCCCGCCCCTGGCCCAGGCCGGCGCCGCCGACCTGGCGGCCTTCCTGGCCGACGTGGCGGCCCGCATGAAATCCAGTTCCCAGGCCCGCTACCTTTCCTCCCTGCGCCGTTTCTACCGGCGCCTGCTGGCCCAGAACCGCATCAGCGCCGACCCCACCCTGCAGACCGCCATGCCGGTCAAGGCCTCGCGCCTGCCCAAGGTGATGAGCGAAGCCCAGGTGGAAGCCCTGCTGGCGGCACCGGAAATCGAAACTCCCCTGGGCCAGCGGGACCGGGCCATGCTGGAAACCCTCTACGCCACCGGCCTGCGGGTCTCGGAACTGGTCAATCTCAAGCTGCATGAAGTGAGCTTCGACATGGGCGTGGCCCGGGTCTTCGGCAAGGGTTCCAAGGAACGCCTGGTGCCTCTCGGCGAGGTGGCCCTGGACTGGCTCAAGAGCTACCTGAACGATGGCCGCAACGCCTTGCTGGACAACCGTCTCAGCGACTTCCTCTTCGTCACCGCCCGGGGCACGGCC
This sequence comes from Azospira sp. MPR-E4, assembly GCF_058809645.1. Classification (NCBI taxonomy): domain Bacteria; kingdom Pseudomonadati; phylum Pseudomonadota; class Betaproteobacteria; order Rhodocyclales; family Rhodocyclaceae; genus Azospira; species Azospira sp. MPR-E4. Next base: position 30,452 of record NZ_JBXAST010000015.1, read on the forward strand.
ATGACCCGGCAGATGTTTTGGACCCTGGTGAAAAAGTACGCCCTGGTGGCCGGCATGGACCCGGCCCGCCTCTCGCCCCACGTGCTGCGCCACGCCTTCGCCACCCATCTGCTCAACCACGGCGCCGACCTGCGGGTGGTGCAGCTGCTGCTTGGTCACGCCGACATTTCCACCACCCAGATCTACACCCACGTGGCGCGGGAACGGCTGAAGGACCTGCACGCCGTGCACCACCCCCGGGGCTAGGCACGGCGCCGGTCGGCGGGCGTAGAATGAAACCATCCGCAACAAGACACCCTCGAGGTGCACCATGAGCCGCAATCACGATCTCGACCCCGGCCACGCGCCGGAAACCCCCGCCACCCGCTTCCTGCGCCAGCACCGCATCGCCCACTCCAACCATCTCTACGAATACGAGGAGCACGGCGGCACCAAGGTGTCGGCCCGGGAACTGAATGTGGACGAGCATGCCGTGATCAAGACCCTGATCATGGAAGACGAGCACGCCAAGCCCCTGATCGTGCTGATGCACGGCGACTGCAAGGTATCCACCAAGGAGCTGGCGCGGCAGGTGGGCTGCAAGAAGGTGGAGCCGTGCAAGCCGGAAGTGGCCAACCGCCACACCGGCTTCCTGGTGGGCGGCACCAGCCCCTTCGGTACCAAGAAGGCCATGCCCATCTACATGGAGAAGAGCATCCTGGACCTGCCCCTGATCTATCTCAACGGCGGCCGTCGCGGCTACCTGGTGGGGGTCCATCCCCACGACGTGGTCAAGGTGCTGCAGCCCAAGATGGTCGAGGCCGCCCTCAAGGACTGAGCCCCGGCAGCCGGGTCAGGTGCTGCGTTCGATGATGACGCCGACCCGGCGCACCCCGGGCATCATGCCCAGCTTGGCCACGGAGACGCGCACCCAGGCGCAACGGAATTCTTCCAGCACCAGGGTGGAAACGTGTTCGGCCAGCTTTTCCAGCAGGCCGAACTGGGTGCTGCCCAGGTCCTCCCGCAGCCGTTCCACCACCTTGGCGTAGTCGATGGTATCCCGGATGTCGTCGCTGGCGCCGGCGCTGGCGGTGGAGGAAACGCCCATCTGCAGGGACATTTCGACGGTCTGGGACACGGCCTGCTCCCGGGGGTAGATGCCGATGCGGGTCTGGACCCGGAAGTCGTCGATGAAAATGATGTCCATGGGGTTTTTCAGCCGCCAGCGGGGCTTGCAGGTAAAATGCAGGCCCGCATTGTACCTCTATCGCCACTTCACCACCCATCGCCCATGACTGCCGCCCAATCCCTGCCCCTGGCCCTGCTGGCCGCCTATCTGCTGGGCTCCGTGCCCTTCGCCGTCATCGTCAGCCGCGGCTTCGGCCTGAAGGACCCCCGCTCCTACGGCTCCGGCAACCCGGGGGCCACCAACGTCCTGCGCAGCGGCAACAAGCTGGCCGCCCTGCTGACCCTCCTGGGCGACGGCGCCAAGGGCGCCGTGGCGGTGCTCCTGGCCCATTACTTCCTTGCCGGCCAGGCCCTGGAACCGGCCATGGAACGCATCTTCCTCGGCGGCGTGGCCCTGGCCGTGTTCTTCGGCCACCTCTTCCCCGTCTTCCTCAAGTTCAAGGGCGGCAAGGGCGTCGCCACCGCCGCCGGCGTCCTGCTGGCCCTGGACCCGCTGCTGGGCCTGTCGGTGCTGGGCGTCTGGCTTGTGGTCGCCGCCCTCTCCCGCTATTCCTCCCTGGCTGCCCTCTGCGCCGCCGCCGCCTCGCCCCTGCTGGCCGGCATGATGTGGGGCTTCAACCTGCTGGTGGCGGCCGTGGCCGTCATGGCCATGGCCCTGGTGGGCAAGCACTGGGTCAATATCCAGCGCCTCCTGGCCGGGCAGGAATCAAAAATCGGCAGCAAGAAGAAGTAATGAAAAAGGCACCGCAAGGTGCCTTTTTTTCGGGTGCGGCCTACAGGGTCAGCTCGGAGAGGGGCCAGCGGGGCCGGATGGCGATGGGCCCCGCCGCCTTGGCCTGGGCACCGGCCGCCAGGCGCAGGGCGCCGGCCAGGGCGATCATGGCGCCGTTGTCGGTGCAGAACTCCAGTTCCGGGTAATAGACCTGGATGCGCGCCTTCACCGCCTTGGCATTAAGGCGCTGGCGCAGCTCCCGGTTGGCGCCGACGCCGCCGGCCACCACCAGCTGCTGCATGCCGGTCTTCTTCACCGCCGCCAGGGCCTTGGTCACCAGCACATCCACGATGGCATCCTGAATGCCGCGGCAGACGTCGGCCCGGGCCTGCTCGTCCAGTTCCTTGCCCCGCACATAGGTCAGCACCGCCGTCTTCAGGCCGGAAAAGGAGAAATCCAGGTCGCCCGAATGCAGCATGGGCCGGGGGAAGACCACGGCGCCGGGCTTGCCGCCTTCGGCCAGGCGGGCCAGGGCGGGCCCACCCGGGTAGCCCAGGCCGAGCAGCTTGGCCGTCTTGTCGAAGGCCTCGCCGGCCGCATCGTCCAGGGTTTCCCCCAGCAGTTCGTACTGGCCGACGCCGCTCACCCGCATGATCTGGGTATGGCCGCCGGAAACCAGCAGTGCGACGAAGGGGAAGCGGGGCGGACTGGCGGAGAGCAGGGGCGACAGCAGATGCCCTTCCAGGTGGTGCAGGGGCACGGTGGGCTTGCCCAGGGCCGTAGCCAGACCTTCGGCGAAGGCCGCCCCGACCAGCAGGGCGCCAGCCAGGCCGGGCCCCTGGGTGTAGGCGATGGCATCCACCTGCTCCAGAGTGCGGCCGCAGTCGGCCAGGGCCTGGCGCAGCAGGGGCACGGTGCGCCGGATGTGGTCCCGGGAGGCCAGTTCCGGCACCACGCCGCCGTACTCCCGGTGCATGGCAATCTGGGAATGGAGGGCGTGGCCGAGGAGCGTACCGGTGCCGTCGGAGCCCATTTCATAGAGGGCAACCCCGGTTTCGTCGCAGGAGGATTCGATGCCGAGAACAAGCATGGGCGCCATTCTAACCCATGCCGACGAGAAAATTCTTGTAAACCCCTTGGTAAACCGTTGACGTTTCGTTAGAATTGCCGGCTTTCTCTCACCGTTGTTTGGGACTGAATTCAATGCCTGCTATTCGCGTCAAGGAAAACGAGCCCTTCGAAGTGGCCATCCGCCGCTTCAAGCGCACTGTCGAAAAAACCGGTCTGCTGACCGAACTCCGTGCCCGTGAGTTCTACGAAAAGCCCACCGCCGAGCGCAAGCGCAAGCTGGCCGCCGCGGTCAAGCGTCACCACAAGCGGATCCGCAGCCAGACCCTGCCCCCCAAGATGTTCTAAGCCTCCCAGGCTTTCCTGACGCTGCAAGAGCCGTCCATCAACAGGTGGGCGGCTTTTGGTGTTTATAGGCTGCTGAAATACAAAAGGACTCCCATGACGCTCAAGGAACGCATTTCCGAGGACATGAAGGCCGCCATGAAGGCCAAGGAAACGGCCCGCCTGGCCGCCATCCGCCTGCTGCTGGCCGCCATCAAGCAGAAGGAAGTGGACGAGCAGGTCACCCTGGACGATGCCGCCATCGCCGCCGTCATCGACAAGATGCTGAAGCAGCGCAAGGACTCCATCACCCAGTACGAAGCCGCCGGTCGCCAAGACCTGGTGGACGCCGAGAAGGCCGAGGTGGAAGTGCTTTCCGCCTACAAGCCCGCCGGCCTGTCCGAAGCCGCCGTGGCCGCCGCCGTGGCCGCCGCCGTGGCCGACAGCGGCGCTGCCGGTGCCGCCGACATGGGCAAGGTGATGGCCATCCTCAAGCCCCTGCTGGCCGGCAAGGCCGACATGGCCGAGGTCTCCAAGCTGGTCAAGGCCCGGCTCTCCGCCTGAAATCTCCCGGGCCGGCTGTCGCCGGCCCCGTTTGGCGCCCGTGATCCCCGAATCCTTCCTCCAGGAACTGCTGCACCGGGTCGACATCGTCGACCTCATCGACGGCTACGTACCGCTGAAAAAGGCGGGGGCCAACTACGCCGCCTGCTGCCCCTTCCACAACGAAAAGTCGCCTTCGTTCACCGTCAGCCCGACCAAGCAGTTCTATCACTGCTTCGGCTGCGGCGCCCACGGCACGGCCATCCGCTTCCTCATGGAGTATTCGGGCCTCGGCTTCATCGATGCGGTGAAGGAACTGGCCGGGCGCATGGGCATGGTGGTGCCGGAGGAGGCCGGGCGGGTCCGGCACGAAGGCCCCCGCACCGCCGAGCTGACCGAGGTCATGGGCAAGGCCGCCCAATACTATTTCGAGCAGCTCAAGCATTCGGACAAGGCCAAGGAGTATCTGAAGCGGCGCGGCCTCACCGGCGAGATCGCCCTCAAGTTCCGCATCGGCTACGCCCCGGACGGCTGGCAGAACCTGCAGGCCAGTTTTCCCAACTACGACGCCCCGGAGTTGAAGACGGCCGGCCTGGTCATCGAGAACGACCAGGGCCGCCGCTACGACCGTTTCCGCGACCGGGTGATGTTTCCCATCATCAACCAGAAGAACGAGGTCATCGCCTTCGGCGGCCGGGTCATCGACCAGGGCGATCCCAAGTACCTGAACTCTCCCGAGACCCCCCTCTTCGAGAAGGGCCGGGAACTGTTCGGCCTACCCCAGGCCCGCCAGGCCCTGCGGGAGAAGAACACGGTGATCGTGGTGGAAGGCTACATGGACGTGGTGGCCCTGGCCCAGCATGGTGTCGGCAACGCGGTCGCCACCCTGGGCACCGCCACCACCGCCACCCACGTGCAGAAGCTGCTGCGCCAGGTGGACCGCATCGTCTATTGCTTCGACGGCGACGCCGCCGGGCGCAAAGCCGCCTGGCGCGGCCTGGAGAACAGCCTGGAATCCCTAGCCGACAACAAGAGCATCGGCTTTGTTTTCCTCCCCCCCGAGCACGACCCGGACAGCTATGTGCGGGAAGTGGGCAAGGAAGCCTTCGAGCGCATGATCGACCAGGCCATGCCCCTCTCCGACTTTCTGCTGAAGGAGCTGGCCAGCCATTGCGACCTGACCACCTCGGAAGGCAAGTCCAAGCTGGTTTACGAAGCCAAGCCCCTGATCCAGCGCCTGGCCACTCCCCTGCTGCGCCTGCAGCTGGTGAAGCGCCTGGCCGAGGCCAGCGGCTTTTCCCAGCAGGAAGTGGAGCGCCTGTGCGACCTCAAGCCCGTCGCTCGGGCGGCACCGGCACGGGCGCCGCGGCAGGCCCTGTCCCTGCCCCGCACCTTGCTGCGCCTGGTGCTGCACCGGCCGGACTTCGCCGCACGCCTGCCCCTGCACTGGCTACCCGCCGACAGCACCGAAACCCGGGCCCTACGGCGCCTGTGCGAACAGATCAAGCGGGATGCGGACCTGCCCAGCAGCGCCATGTTGTTGGAACGTTTGCGCGGCGGCGATGACGAAGCCATCCTGCAGAGCGCCGCCGCCAGCCTGTTGCAGAGCCCCCAGAGCGAAGAGGAAAGCGAACAGGAATTCGCCGGCGCCCTGGCCCGGCTGGAAATGAACTGGGTCGAGCAGGAATTCCGCCGCTTGCAGCACAAGGCTGCCGGCGGCGGACTCGACAGTGAAGAAAAGCGGGAATTTGTACATTTGCTGCAGGAGCGGGAACGCCTGCGCAAGGCCGGCATTCTGGCCGGGAGCGGTGACTAGAACCCTGGTTCGAGACCAGGGGGAAATGAGCCAAGTTGTGGTAGAATAAGCGGTTTTTCCAGGATTATCGGGACACGGTCATGGCAAAGGAAAAGGCAAAAGAAGTCGCCAAGGAAATTCTCAAGGCTAAATCATCCAAGGCCAAGGAGAAGGCGCTGCTGGAATCCGCCGGGGCAACCCAGGCCGCGACTCCGGTGGACGTGGAGACGCGTAAGACGCGCCTCAAGACACTGATCAAACTCGGCAAGGAACGGGGTTTCCTGACCTATGCCGAAATCAATGACCACCTGCCGGACGACGTCGTCGACGCCGAGCAGATCGAGTCCATCATCACCACCTTCAATGACATGGGCATCCAGGTCTTCGACGAGGCTCCGGCCGCCGAAGATCTGCTCATGTCCGACAACGCCCCGGCTGTTGCCGACGACGAGGAAGTGGAAGAAGAGGCGGAAGCCGCCCTGTCTACCGTGGACTCCGAATTCGGCCGCACCACGGACCCGGTGCGCATGTACATGCGCGAAATGGGTACCGTGGAACTGCTGACCCGGGAAGGCGAAATCGAAATCGCCAAGCGCATCGAAGACGGTCTCAAGCACATGATCCAGGCCATTTCCGCCTGCCCCACCACCATTGCCGAAATTCTGGCCATGGCGGAAAAGGTGGAAAAGGAAGAGATGCGCATCGATGAAGTCATCGACGGCTTGATCGATCCCAATGCGGCCGAAGAGGAACTGGCCGCCGAGGAAGCCGTGGTTGAAGGCGACGACGAGGTCGAGGACGGAGACGACGAAGAAGAAGGCGGTGAAGGCGCCGCTGTTTCCGCCTCCCTGCTGCAGCTCAAGACCGATGCCCTGGAGCGTTTCGCCACCATCAAGACCCTCTACGGCAAGGCCCACAAGGCCCTGGTGTCCAAGGGCTCCCAGGACAAGACCTACCTCAAGCTGCAACAGCAGATTTCCGCCGAGCTGATGAACATCCGCTTCACCTCCAAGGTGATCGAGCGCTTGTGCGACAGCGTGCGCAGCATGGTGGACTCCGTGCGCGAGCGGGAACGCAAGATCCAGGAACTGTGCGTGCGCAAGGTCGGCATGCCCCGCCCCCACTTCATCAAGTCCTTCCCGGGCAATGAAATCAACCTGGAATGGGTCGAGAAGGAAATTGCCGTGGCCAAGGGCTACGGCCCCATCCTTACCCGCACCGCTCCTAACATCCAGGAAGAACAGCGCAAGCTGCTGGCTCTGCAGGACCACATCGGCATCCCGCTGAAGGACCTGAAGGACATCAACAAGCAGATGTCCACCGGTGAAGCCAAGGCCCGCCGCGCCAAGCGCGAGATGACCGAGGCCAACCTGCGCCTGGTGATCTCCATCGCCAAGAAGTACACCAACCGGGGCCTGCAGTTCCTCGACCTGATCCAGGAAGGCAACATCGGCCTGATGAAGGCGGTGGACAAGTTCGAATACCGCCGTGGCTACAAATTCTCCACCTATGCCACCTGGTGGATCCGTCAGGCCATCACCCGTTCCATCGCCGACCAGGCCCGCACCATCCGCATTCCGGTGCACATGATCGAGACCATCAACAAGATGAACCGGATTTCCCGCCAGATTCTGCAGGAAACCGGTGCCGAGCCCGATCCCGCCACCCTGGCGATCAAGATGGAAATGCCCGAGGAGAAGATCCGCAAGATCCTGAAGATCTCCAAGGAACCCATCTCCATGGAAACGCCCATCGGTGACGATGACGACTCCCACCTGGGCGATTTCATCGAAGACACCGCCACCACTGCCCCGGTGGATGCGGCGCTCTACTCCGGCCTGCGGGAAGTGACCAAGGAAATTTTGGACACTCTGACCCCCCGGGAAGCCAAGGTGCTGCGCATGCGTTTCGGCATCGAGATGAATACGGACCACACCCTGGAAGAAGTCGGCAAGCAGTTCGACGTCACCCGGGAACGTATCCGCCAGATTGAAGCCAAGGCCCTGCGCAAGCTGCGCCATCCCTCGCGTTCCGACAAGCTGCGCAGCTTCCTGGACAACAACGGCAGCTGAGCCACGACAAGCATCACGGGCCTGTAGCTCAGTTGGTCAGAGCAGAGGACTCATAATCCCTGTGCTTGAGCCGACGAGCGAAGGCCAGTTTGTTACGTTTCAACGACTTACGCACCACCACCCGTGGTGCATGGGTCGGAAAAATCCCTGAGACGGCTCATTTCCGGGCTGACTCGGGAAATGCAGTTGTAGGGCCTCTAGCTCATGCCTGGTTAGAGCAGCGGACTCATAATTCTTCTGCATCCCGAAAGCGCATAAGAAGTTTTTCTTTATTTTCAAATGGTTCGGGTGGTTTTAACCCACCTGAACCGGCAGTAAAACCGTTGTCTGGTGCATGTCTGGTCCAGAGAACGGCCAACCGCGAGGTCGCCCGTTCGGGGCTTTTCGGTGTTGTAGTTTCGGGCCTGTAGCTCAGTTGGTCAGAGCAGAGGACTCATAGCGTTAAGTTGTGCCATACGTTTGGAAACTGCGTATGGGATGGTGTCAAATTCGGCGAACCCTAAGTGCGGTAACGCATACGGCAACGCCGAGCCAAGCTTCGGTGCGAAAGCATCGTTGAAGGTGTAGAGACTAGACGGCACCCACCTAAGGCGAAAGCTACGGTGAAGGCATAGTCCAGGGAGTGGCGAAAGTCACACAAACCCGAATCCTTTGGTCCAGGGTTCAAGTCCCTGCGGGCCCACCAAAGTCAGAGCCCCAACCGGAAACGGTTGGGGCTTTTGTCTTTTTGCCTGATAAATTGAAGCAGTTCGCCCACATCCACGCCCGCAATTCGGCCGAAGCTGGTATTGGTCAATGCGCAAAAACTGACTGAAACAAATTGGTTACCTGCCGCTCAATCATGGGGATAGGTTAATGGCAGGAGGGGGATTTCAGGCACTGTATCTTTGTTCGGTTTTACTCTGAACCTCCTAACTTCCTTCGCCCCCATCCCGTAGAAGGAAGTCGCTCAGAAACTTGGCAGCCTTGATTTTGACCTTGAAAATCGGGAGTGAATCCCCCTCAAGACCGTCAAAGTATGCTTTTGCTTTTTCTTGATCTACTGTGCCCCTAAGATCATCAAACCGACCGTATTCGTTGAGGTTAGCTTCCGTGAGATGAGTGCTCATCAAAGCAATCAGCTTCGCTGCATCCACCCCCAACGCTGAAACGATAGCCGCTACTCCTTTACCTCAGGGTCAAACTCCCTCTCCCGTTAAAAAAAAAATTCCTCTATCTTGGCTTGATATTCTTTATTAGCTAATCACTGTAGCGCCCCCACACAGATGAGGGGGCAAAGAGGCGGCGCTATAATCGGAAAAACCTACACACTGAGAAAGTCCTGTCGCGGAAGTGGTCAGTAGCGGTGCGCAGTTAGCCCTCTAAGGCGAAGTCGGTTCAGACAGACGATCTCATTAAGCTCCCCAGCACCTATACTTTTCCAATCTTATTTCGACAAAAATGGCATTCACAGGACTACTCAAAGACGACGAGTTGGTAAAACTGATCCAGGGCTCCGCTCCCGTAGTAAAAGATCTGCCACACCCCCCCTCGCTCCCGATTCCCGCTGGAGCAACGCAACCCCCCGATCCCTGGTATGGCCCCCAATCTCCAATCCAAGCTTCCTCTATTGATCTTCACGTAGGAGCCATCCTGGTTCCGGGAGTAGAGAAAGGAGAACTGGGAAGCGTCGCCAAGCCGCGAAACGAATTTGCCTTGGAACTAGGCCACACCGTGGTCATCGTTACCAAGGAAGAACTTAATCTGCCAGGTGACCTAGCGGCTTTTGGCTTTCCGCCGTCTCGCTTATCTTCGCGCGGACTACTAATGACCAACCCTGGCCATGTAGATCCTGGCTATATGGGGAAACTCCGGTTCACAGTGATGAACATCGCTACAGAATCCATCACACTTCGGGAAGGGGACCCGATTGTCAGCCTACTATTTTTCCCTCTTAGCGATAAGGCCACAGCAGACTATTCAACCCGCAATAACCTTACTCAGCCGATCAAGGGCCCTACTCAAGAGAAAGTAAACTGTTTGTCGATGGACTTTCTTGACGTCAGTAGCCGGGCTGAGGCAGCTGCGACAAAGGTCGTCAAGGATGCGGAGTTCCGTGCAAAAATTTGGGCGATTGGAGCTCCTGCGGTTGGCGCAATAGCAACACTGGCGGGTGCTTTCTTCCTTGCATGGCAACCTATGAACCAGTTGAAAACCGAGTTGGAACAAGTCAAAACTGTGCTTGAGATGAAGGAATACAAGTCAAAGTTGGACAAACTCAAAGAGCTGGAGGATGTCGAAAAGCGGCTTGGCCAACTGGAGTCGAAGCAAACCAATGCCCATAAGGGTGGTTCTAAATAGACCATGGCGCTTAAGATCTACATCATTGCAAGAACCCAGTTTGATGCCAATCAGTTCTGCAGCTTTGTCCAAAATGCATCGACCTCGTGGAAGAGGACGCCAGAAGCGACTCAGCAAGAAGAACTTATTGAGGCTGCGGGACGCGTTTGCTACATGTCATTCGGGGCTCGGCAATCGCCGAAGAGTAACGAAGACTACATTCGACATCTCATCATCTCCGGGCACGAGAGCGTTCTGGAGCATGTCAATTGGACGTTCATAATTGAAGGGGTTTCGCGCGCCTTCACTCACCAGCTAGTACGGCATCGTGTTGGCTTTGCCTTTAGCCAACTTTCCCAGCAGTACCACGACGAATCCGAAGCAGAGTTCGTGGAACCCGATCACCTTAATGAATTTCCAGCAGCTCGTGCCGCGTGGCAACGGTCCATGGAGGCTGCCCGAGAAGCTTATCTTGAAATAAAGCAAGCCGCTGCTGATGAGGAATCCAAGTTGGGGCTCGAAGGCAAAAAGCGAGAGGCTCTAAGAGCAATACGCTCGATGGCAAGGAGCGTACTGCCGAATGCTACTGAGACAAAAGTTGTTGTAACGGCAAACGCCAGGGCACTTAGGTATTTTTTCTCGGTTCGCGGGTCCATTCCCGGGGATGCCGAAATGCGACAGGTTTCCGCTAAGCTTTTGACCCTGGTTTTGGAAGAGGCGCCTGCATTGTTTTTTGATTTCCGGATAGCGGAGATGCCCGATGGTTCTCCCATCGTTGAGAAAATCCTTATCGATTCACTTCGAAGCTGATCAGTTACTCCGTTCCTACTCCGGTCTTTTAAGTACAGTCTGGTGCGCGTCTGGTGCCATCATCCGGGCCGATGCCCAAGAAAACATAGGAATTTATCGTTTGTTTTTCATGGGCTTATAAAGCACACCAAAGGATGTTTTATCCTTTTCTGCCGAACTCATAATCCTTTGGTCCAGGGTTCAAGTCCCTGCGGGCCCACCAAACAAAACCCCAGCCGGCAACGGCTGGGGTTTTCTTTTTGTCCGCACTAAATAATGCGCATGGGGGCATGGGAATTGCGGAACACGATGGGCAACACCCGACATCCGGAATACACCATACTGACGCTCAAAAAAGGCAATCGAAGCGCTGACCCAGTGTGAAGCCCCACCGCCCTCGGCTACGGAATTAGGGCATGGCCACAACCAGCGCCGGATCATCCCAGTGTTCCAGCAGGATGCGGCGCACCCGGTCCTGCCAGAGGTGGCGGAAATCACGGCCGTCCGCTTCGTTGGCTTCGCCGCTGAGCAGGGCCTGGAGCAGACCGCCCATGCGGGGATCGGGAGGGACGGAGGACAGGTCGAGGCTCAGGGTGACGGCGCTGCCGTCGTCCAGGCGCTGGAAGGTGAACGTGCCGCCACCGCCCTGGCCGACGGCCAGCAGGTTGCGGCGCGAGTGCTGGCCGGCCAGGCCCTTGAAACCGCCGCTGCCGGCGGCGCCGGTGAGCAGGGTGAGAACGCTGGCGATGACGCCGGTGACACCCTCGTCCAGGAAGTCGCCGCAACTGACGTGGAAATTGCCCCGCCGGGGCACTTCGCTTCCGTACAAGCGGCCCAGGGCGCGGCTAGCGAGCAGGTAGGCGCCGGCTACCGTGGGGCAGGAGTGGCCGGCCAGGCGCACGGCATCGGCGTAGGTGTATTCGATGAAACCGCCTTCCGCCGCCCCCAGGAATTCGGCCAGGGAATCCCGCAGCAGGATCGGCGGCACCTGGGCAAAAAAGGCGGGGAAGGTCATGTCCGCTCAGCCGCCGACGAGGGCCATGGCTTCGGCGACGGAAACCGGCGTCACCGGCTTGCGCACGAACTGCACCGCAAGGGCGGCCGCCTTGTCGCGGATGGCATCCTGGATATTGGCGGTGAGCAGGGCCAGTTGGGCCGTGCTGCCCTGGGCCCGGACCCGGGAGGCGAACTCCAGGCCGTCCATGCCGGGCATGTTGTAGTCGATGGTCATCAGGTCGAAAGCCTGGCCGTCGCACTTGGCCAGGGCCTCGTCGCCGGTGCCGGCCTCTTCCACCGTCCAGTCCGGATGCTTGTCCAGCATGATGGCGCGGATCATCATCCGGCTCACCCGGCTGTCGTCCACCACCAGAACGCGCTTGCTCATTTCCTTTGTCTCCACTGTCAGGGGCAGTCTAGCGGGGCACCTGGCCCTGCCGCCTTGATCCAAATCGGCTTTGAGGATCGCCCATAACCCCCGCCGTCGCCAAGGAGGAAAATCACACCCTCCCGGCCGCCCAGGGCTAGCTGTGCTTCTGGATCAGTTCGATCTTGTAGCCGTCCGGGTCTTCGACGAAGGCGATGACGGTGGTGCCGTGCTTCATCGGGCCGGCTTCCCGCACCACCTTGCCGCCCCGGGCCTTGATGGCGGCGCAGGCGGCGTAGGCATCGTCCACTTCCAGGGCGATGTGGCCGAAGCCGTTGCCCAGCTCGTAGGCGGGGGTGTCCCAGTTGTGGGTCAGCTCGATCACGGCGCCCTCGCTTTCCGGGCCGTAGCCGACAAAGGCCAGGGTGAAGCGGCCATCGGGGTAATCCTGGCGGCGCAGCTGCTGCATGCCGAGGACCTCGGTGTAGAAAGCCAGGGAACGGTCCAGGTCGCCGACCCGGAGCATGGTGTGCAATAGACGCATGAAAAACTCCTGCTGTTTAAGGATCACCAGCGCGGCAGGGTCTGGGCCAGACGCTTGAGCTCGGCCCGGGCCTGCTGGTAATCGGGATAAAGTCGCTCCACCACGGACCAGAAACGGGGCGAGTGGTTCATTTCCCGCAGGTGGGCCAGCTCGTGGGCCACCACGTAATCGACCACCGCCAGGGGAAAGTGGATGAGGCGCCAGTTGAGACGGATGCCGCTGACGCGGCTACAACTGCCCCAGCGGGTGCGGGCCGAACTGAGGGCCAGGGGCGGCACAGCAACACCGAGCAGAGGGGCGTAATGATCCAGGCGCTCGGCGAACAGGGTACGGGCCCGCGCTTTCAGGGCCTTCTCCAGCAAGGGTCGCGGATCCTTGGCCTCAGGCAGGCATAGCTGGAGATGCCCGTCGATCCAGGAGATGCGGGCAGGGCCGGCCGTGATGCGCACCGATATTGCCTCTCCGAGCAGGGGCAGGGACATGCCGTCGCTCACGCTGACCGCCGTCTGGATCTGGCGCTGGCGCCATTCCTCCAGCTTGCCCAGGACCCAGTCCTGATGCTGGTGGATCAGCTTCTCCACCTCCCGCACGGAAGCGCGCAGGGGCGCGCCGACCCGCAGGCCCCGGTGGTCGATGGTGAGGCCGATGGTGCGCCGACGGCTGCGCCGCAACTCGTAGGGAATCAGTCGTTCGCCGAGCAGCACGGCGGCGCCCCGGGCGTCCGCCGGCGGCCGCTCTGCCGGATCGCGAAAGAGGGCCAGTTCGAGCTGGGGGGAATCAGGCCTGCTGGGACGACCCATCGCAATAACGGTACGGGGAGATGCGGTGCATCTCGCCTTCGATCCAGGCTTCCACCTGGCGGTTCACTTCTTCCACCGTCAGGCCGCTGGCGTCGATGGCCGGACCGAAGCTGATGGTGACGGTGCCCGGCTGCTTGATGAAGGCATTGCGCCGCCACACCTCGCCGGCGTTGTGGGCCACCGGCACCACCTTGGCCTTGGCCTGCACCGCCAGGTGGGCGCCGCCGGGCTTGTAGCGCTTCTTCTGGCCCGGAGCGACGCGGGTGCCCTCGGGGAAGATGATGACGCTGATGCCACGCCGCAGCAGGGCCGTGCCCTGTTCGGAAACCTGGGCCAGGGCATCCATGCCGGCCTTGCGGTCGATGGCGATCATGCCGATGGCCTTGAAGGCCCAGCCGAGAAAGGGCAGCAGCAGCAGTTCCTTCTTCAGCACGAAGACCATGCGCGGGAACCACTGCTGCAGGGCCACGGTTTCCCAGGCGGACTGGTGTTTGGAAAGCACCACCACGGCCTCGTCGGGAATGTTCTCGATGCCGACGACCCGGGTACGGATGCCCAGCACCCCGCGCACCAGAACGCCGAGGAAGATGGAACGCCAGATGTCGATCAGGACGTAGGCGGTGTTCACATGGAACGGCGCGACGACACAGACCAGAGCCCCGAAGAAGGCAATCAGGGGGACCGACAACAGGGTGAACAACAGAGAGCGGATCAGGGCCATAGGGTCAGTTCTTGCCGTTGCCGAGCAGATGATCGACGGCGGCGGAGAGATCGGGGAAGACTTCGGTGGCGTAGGGCAGGTCGCCCTCTTCCTGGGTTTTCTCGCCCTTGCCGGTGAGCACCAGGATGGGGGAAGCGCCGGCCCGGGCGGCGGCCTGCAGATCGCGCAGGGAATCGCCGATGGCCGGCACACCCTTCAGTTCGGCGTTGTACACCGCAGCGATGCGCTGGAACATGCCGGGCTTGGGTTTGCGGCAGTCGCAGCCCGCATCGGCGGCGTGGGGGCAGTAGAAGATGGCGTCGATGCGCCCGCCCGCCGCCGCCACGGTCTTGTGCATCTTTTCGTGGATGGCGTTGAGGGTATCCATGTCGAACAGGCCGCGCCCGACGCCGGACTGGTTGGTCGCCACCACCACCCGGTAGCCCGCCTGGTTCAGCTTGGCGATGGCTTCCGGGCTGCCGGGAATGGGCTTCCACTCGGCCGGGCTCTTGATGAACTGGGCCGAGTCGAAGTTGATGACGCCGTCCCGGTCGAGGATGACAAGTTTCTTCATGGTTGCGTGCGCTCCGCGAAACTCAGGCCGACAGCTTGGAAATGTCCGCCACCTGGTTCATGGCCAGGTGCAGGGTGGCCAGCAGGCCGAGGCGGTTGGCCCGCAGGGCGGGGTCTTCCGCATTGACCATGACGTCGTTGAAGAAGGTATCCACCGGCGCCTTGAGGGCCGCCAGGGACTGCAAGGAGGCGGCGTAGTCGCCCTTGGCGAAGGCCGCATCGGCAGCCGGCTTCACCTCGGCCAGGGCCTGGGCCAGGGCCACTTCGGCGGCTTCCTGGAGCAGGGCGCTGTCGATCTTGGCAGCGACGCCGCCTTCCACCTTTTTCAGGATGTTGCCGACCCGCTTGTTGGCAGCGGCCAGGGCTTCGGCTTCCGGCAGGGCGGCAAAGGCGCGCACGGCGGCCAGGCGCTTGGGGATGTCGCCCAGGCGCTGGGGCCGCTGGGACACCACGGCATCCACTTCCTGGGCGCTGTAGCCCTGCTCCCGCAGACTGCCGGCGAGGCGGTCGTAGATGAAATCGGCCAGGGCCTCGTTGGCGGCCTTGAAGCCTTCCACCTGGGCGAAGGTGGCGGCGGCACCGGCCAGCAAATCGGAGAGCGGCAGGGCTAGGTCGCCCTCGGCCAGCATGCGGATCACGCCCAGGGCGTGGCGGCGCAGGGCGAAGGGGTCCTTGTCGCCGGTAGGAATCTGGCCGATACCGAAGAGGCCCACCAGGGTTTCCAGCTTGTCGGCCAGGGCCACCACGGTGCCCACATTGCCCCGGGGCAGGCTGTCGCCGGCGAAGCGGGGCTTGTAGTGGTCCTCGATGGCGTCGGCGATGTCGGCGGAAAGGCCGTCATGCAGCGCGTAGTAGCGGCCCATGATGCCCTGCAGTTCGGGGAACTCGCCCACCATGTCGGTGAGCAGGTCGGCCTTGGCCAGCAGGGCGGCCTGTTCGGCCTGCAGTGCCAGGGCTTCGCCGCCGAGCTGCTGGCCGATGGCCTTGGCGATGGCGCAAACCCGCTGCACCCGCTCGCCCTGGGTGCCCAGCTTGTTGTGATAGACCACCTTGGCCAGGCCGAGGACACGGGATTCCAGGGTCTTCTTGCGGTCCTGGTCGAAGAAGAACTTGGCATCGGCCAGACGGGGGCGCACCACCCGCTCGTTGCCGCCGATGACGGCGGAAGGGTCGGCCGGGGCGATGTTGCTCACCACCAGGAACTGGTTGGTCAGCTTGCCGCTGGCGTCCAGCAGGGGGAAGTACTTCTGGTTGGCCTTCATGGTGAGGATCAGGCATTCCTGGGGCACGGCCAGGAATTCGGCTTCGAACTTGCCGATCAGCACATTGGGGCGCTCCACCAGGGCGGTGACCTCGTCCAGCAGGGCCTCGTCCTCGATGGGCTTCAGGTTGGGGCCGGCCTTGGCCGCCGCGGCTTCGAGCTGGCGCACGATCTCGGCGCGGCGCTCGGCAAAGCTGGCGATGACGGCGCCGTCCCGCTTCAGGGTATCGGCATAGCTGTCGGCGTCGGCGAAGGTCACCACTTCCTTGGCGGCTTCGAAACGGTGGCCCAGGGTGGTGTTGCCGGAGGTCAGGCCGAGGATGGCGAGGGGCACCACCTCGCTGCCGTGCAGGGCCACCAGACGATGGGCGGGGCGCACGAAATTGACGCTGGTCCAGCCATCCTGCAGCTGGTAGCTCATCACCTTGGGAATGGGCAGGGCGGCCAGGGCCGCTTCCAGGGCCTTCTGCAGGCCTTCGGCGAGGGCGGCCCCCTTGGCCAGGCTGTCGTAGAACAGCACCTCGGCCTTGCCGTCGTTCTCACGGCGCAGGCTGGGGACGACGGAGGCGTCAGCCCCCAGGGCGGCAAGCTTCTTCAGCAGGGCCGGGGTGGCATTGCCGGCGGCGTCCAGGCCCACGGCCACGGGCATCAGCTTTTGTACCACGGGCTTGTCGGCGGCCACGGCCAGCACGTCGGTCACATGGGCGGCCAGACGGCGGGGCGAGGCGTAGGCGGTGACGGCGGCGGCTTCGGGCGCCAGGCCCTGGGTCTTGAGGGACTGGGCCAGGCTCTGGGCGAAGACTTCGCCCAGCTTCTTCAGGGCCTTGGGCGGCAGTTCCTCGACGAACAGTTCAACGAGCAGATTCTTGGCGGACATGATCAGGCGACTTTCTTGGCGTTCTGTTCTTCAAGCTTGGCCAGCACTTCGGCGGACCATTCCTTGGGCGCCATGGGGAAGCCCAGGCGGGCGCGGGAATCCAGGTAGGACTGGGCGACGCTGCGGGCCAGGTTGCGGATGCGGCCGATGTAGGCGGCCCGCTCGGTGACGGAAATGGCGCCCCGGGCATCCAGCAGATTGAAGGTGTGGGCGGCCTTCAGCACCTGCTCGTAGGCCGGCAGGGCCAGCTGGGCCTGCATCAGGTGCTGGGCCTGCTTCTCGTGGGCACCGAAGGCGATGAACAGGAAGTCGGCGTCGCTGTGCTCGAAGTTGTAGGTGGATTGTTCCACCTCGTTCTGGTGGTACACGTCGCCGTAGGTGAGGCCTTCGGTCCACTTCAGGTCATAGACGTTTTCCACGCCCTGCAGGTACATGGCCAGGCGCTCCAGGCCGTAGGTGATTTCGCCGGTGATGGGCTTGCAGTCGATGCCGCCAACCTGCTGGAAGTAGGTGAACTGGGTCACTTCCATGCCGTTCATCCACACTTCCCAGCCCAGGCCCCAGGCGCCCAGGGTGGGGTTTTCCCAGTCGTCCTCGACGAAGCGCACGTCGTTCTTCTTCAGGTCGAAGCCGAGGGCTTCCAGGGAGCCCAGGTACAGCTCCAGGATGTTGTCGGGAGCAGGCTTCAGCACCACCTGGAACTGGTAGTAGTGCTGCATGCGGTTGGGGTTTTCGCCGTAGCGGCCGTCCTTGGGCCGGCGGGAGGGCTGCACGTAGGCGGCCTTCCAGGGCTCGGGGCCGATGGCCCGCAGGAAGGTGGCGGTGTGGCTGGTGCCGGCACCGACTTCCATGTCGTAGGGTTGCAGGAGGGCACAGCCCTGTTTGCTCCAGTAGTCCTGCAGACGCAGGATCACTTCCTGAAAGGTAGGCATGGGTATGGGGTTCGCCAAAAAGCGTTGGAAATTTGTCGGAAACGTTGGATTTTACTGGGTTTCCCGCCGCCGTGCCAAAGCACCTGCAGCCAGGAGAAGGGTCGCCAGAAACAGGGCCACCGTATTGCCGGTGCGGGCAAAGGGCGTCAGCCCCTGGTAACCCCGCACCTCGGCCACCAGGGCGCCCCGGGTGAAGGGCGGCAGCACGGCCTGGACCCGCCCATCCGGGGCCACCACGGCGGTCATGCCGGTGTTGGTGGCGCGCAGCATGGGGCGTCCGGTCTCCAGGGCCCGCAGCTGGGCGATCTGCAGATGCTGGGGCTGGGCCAGGGAACGGCCGAACCAGGCGGTGTTGGAGAGATTGACCAGCAGGGTGGCCCGGGGCAGGGCATGGATGATCTCGCCGCCGAAGACGTCCTCGTAGCAGATGTTGGGAGCGATCTGCTGTCCGGCCAGGGCCAGGGTCGGCTGTTGGCCGCCGCCGGAGGAAAAGTCCGACATGGGCATGTGCATGAGATCGAGGAACCAGCGGAAGCCTGGCGGCACGAATTCGCCGAAGGGCACCAGGTGGGCCTTGCTGTAGGACTGCTGGGGACTGGCGCCGAAGCCGATGGCGCTGTTGTAGTAGCGCCGCTCGCCGCTGCTCTCGTCGGCCACCGGCACTCCCAGCAGCAGGTCGCCGCCGCGGCGGGCGGCCAGGGCCTTGAGGTCGGCGATGAACTCGGGGGGCAGCTGGTCGTAGAGGGCCGGCACGGCGGTTTCCGGCAGCACCGTCAGGTCCGCCGGATTGTCCCGGGCCAGGCCGACGTAGGTGGTGAGGGAATCGAGAAAACGCTCCGGCTGCCACTTCAGGTCCTGGGGAATGTTGCCCTGGAGCAGAGCCACCCGCAGCGGCTCGCCCACCGGCACAGTCCATTGCACCAGCCCCAGCCCGGCGCCGAGGCCGAGCAGCAGCAAGACCAGCAGCCCAGGCAGACGCTGGCGCCCCACCACCGCCAGGGCGCCCCAGGCGCCCAGCAGGGCGGAAGCCAGGGACACGCCATACACGCCGAGCAGCGGCGCCAGGCCGGCCAGGGGCGACGGCGGCGACTGGGAGTAGCCCAGGGCCAGCCAGGGAAGACCGGTGAGCACCCAGCCGCGGGCCCATTCGGCCAGCACCCAGCTGGCAGCGAACAGGCATGCGCTTCTCCAGGATGCCTTGCCGGAGAAGTCCAGCCGGCGGGCGCTCCAGGCCGCCGCCATGGGATAGAGGGCCATGTAGGCGCACAGGGCCAGGGTGGCCAGGGCGGCCACCGGCAGGGGCATGCCGCCGACGTCGTGGAGGCTGACATAAACCCAGGAGACGCCGCCGAGGAATTGGGCCAGGCCGAAGGCGAAGCCGCGCCAGGCCGCCGCCCGGGGCGACGGCGCCCGGCTCACCAGGAGGAACAGGGCGCCCCAGCTGAGCCAGGCCAGCCAGAAGACAGCGAAGGGAGCGAAGGCGCCCACCCCCAGCAGGCCGGCGCCGGCCGCCAGCAGACGGGCCCGCCCGTCGCTGCGTACTACGGAGAGAAAAGCGGCGATTCCCACCTTATTCGGTATCGCCGATGGTGCGGGGCGTATCCACCAGCAGGGTATACAGGCGCCGGCTGTCGGCCCGCAGGACCTGGAAGCGGACGTGGCCCACCTCCACCACTTCGTTGCGCTTGGGCACCCGGCCCAGGTGGTGCAGCAGCATGCCGCCGACGGTGTCGAAATCGTCGTCGGGGAAAGTGGTGCCGAAGGCGTGGTTGAAGCTGGCGATCTCGGTCTGGGCCTTGACCCGGTAGCGGCCGGACTGGTCCAGCTGGATGTTGTCCACCGTCTCGTCGAAGTCGTACTCGTCCTCGATCTCGCCGACGATCTGCTCCAGCACGTCCTCGATGGTCACCAGGCCGGCGACGCCGCCGAACTCGTCCACCACGATGGCCATGTGGTTGCGGCTGACGCGGAACTCCCGCAGCAGCACGTTGAGACGCTTGGATTCGGGGATGAAGACGGCAGGGCGCAGCCAGTTGCGCAGGCTGAAGTCCCGCTCGATGATGGAGCGCAGCAGGTCCTTGGCCAGGAGAATGCCCAGCACGTCATCCTTGCTCTCGCCAACCACCGGGAAGCGGGAGTGGGCGGTCTCGATCACCGTGGGGATGAGCTGGTCCAGGGAGGAGTCGATGTCGATCACGTCCATCTGGGCCCGGGGCACCATGACGTCGCGGACGGAGGTTTCGGAGGCGGCCATGGCCCCTTCGATGATGGTCAGGGCGTCGGCGTCGAGCAGGTCGCGCTCGAAGGCGGAATGCAGCAGGGCGAGGAGTTGCTCCCGATCCTCGGGCTCGCGCAGGAGGAGGGAGGAAAGACGTTCGAGCAGAGTCGGTTTGGGCGAACTAGGGGAAGGGTCCATGGGCGGGGTTGGGCAACGGAAATTGGGGATGGGGAACCTGGGCGCCCCACCGGTGCCGCTCAGGCGGCGTAGGGATCGGGGTAGCCGAGGCCGGCCAGGATGTCGCGTTCCCGGGCCTCCATGTGCTCGGCCGCCGCTTCTTCTTCGTGGTCGTAACCTTGCAGGTGCAGCATACCATGCACCACCAGGTGGGCGTAGTGAGCTGCCAGGGGCTTGCCCTGCTCGGCCGCTTCCCGGGCCACCACGGCATGGCAGATGACCAGGTCGCCCATGACGACGGGCTCGTATTCGTAGGGGAAGGAGAGGACGTTGGTGGCGTAGTCCTTGCCCCGGTAGTCCCGGTTCAACTCCTGGCCTTCGTCGGCTTCCACCAGGCGGATGGTGACCTGGCCGCCCTTCATGCCGTCCACGTTGAGGGCGGCGCGGGCCCAGGCGCGGAAATCGTCGCGGCAGGGTAGGCCTTCCCGGTTACAGGCGTATTGCACCGACAGGTTGAGGCGGCGGCTGGGCTGATTCATGGCTTGCGTCCGTGTTCTTCGTAGGCGGAGACGATGCGGGCCACCAGGGGGTGGCGCACCACATCTTCCTTGAGGAATTCGGTGAAGGCGATGCCCCGCACTTCGCGCAGAATCTGGGCCGCTTCACGGAGACCGCTCTGGTGGCCCCGGGGCAGATCCACCTGGGTCAGGTCGCCAGTGACCACAGCCTTGGCGCCGATGCCGATGCGGGTGAGGAACATCTTCATCTGTTCCGGCGTGGTGTTCTGGGCCTCATCGAGGATGATGAAGGCGTGGTTGAGGGTACGCCCGCGCATGAAGGCCAGGGGGGCGATCTCGATGGCGCCCTTTTCGTAGAGCTTGGTCACCTTGTCGAAGCCCATCAGGTCGTAGAGGGCATCGTAGAGGGGACGCAGGTAGGGATCCACCTTCTGGGCCAGGTCGCCGGGCAGGAAGCCGAGGCGCTCACCGGCTTCCACGGCCGGCCGGGTGAGGACGATACGCTCCACCTGGTCCCGCTCGAAGGCATCTACGGCGCTGGCCACGGCCAGATAGGTCTTGCCGGTGCCGGCTGGGCCGATGCCGAAGGTGATGTCGTGATCCTGAATGTGCTTCAGGTATTCGATCTGGCGCGGCGTGCGGCCGTGCAGTTCGCTCTTGCGCGTAATCAGGGCCGGCGAGGTGGGGTCGATGCCGGCGGAACCGGCCCGGGCCGGCTGGTTCAGCAGTTCGATAAGCCCCAGCTGGATGTCGTCCACCGACAGGGGCTCCCTGGCCTTGGCGTAGAAGCGGCTGATGGCATCGGAGGCACGGCGGGCCTGGGCGACGGAACCGTGGAAGGTGAAACGCTCGCCGCGGCGGGTGATGGTCACATCCAGGGCCGTCTCGATCTGCCGCAGGTTCTCGTCCAGAGCGCCGCACAGGTTGGCCAGGTACTGGTTATCCACCGGGGACAGGAACAGCTCCAGGGGCCGGGTTTTGCTCGCACCCATCAGACGGCCACGCCTTCCCGGGTGACGATCTCGCCCCGCAGGGAATGGGGCAGGGCCGAAGTGATGGTGACGTCCACGAAGTGGTTGATGAGGCGGGGATTGCCGACGAAATTGACCACCCGGTTGTTGTCCGTGCGGCCGGCCAGCTCGTTGGCGTCCTTCTTCGAGGTGCCTTCCACCAGCACCCGCTGCACCGTGCCGACCATGGCCTGGGATATGGCCATGGCCTGCTCCTCGATGCGCTTTTGCAGACGGGCGAGGCGGGCCAGCTTCACGTCCTGGGGCGTGTCGTCCTCCAGTTCCACCGCCGGGGTCCCGGGGCGGGGGCTGTAGACGAAGCTGAAGGAGGTGTCGAAGCCCACGTCCTCGATCAGTTTCATGGTCTTCTCGAAATCCTCCTCGGTCTCGCCGGGGAAGCCGACGATGAAGTCGGAACTGAGGGAAATGTCGGGCCGCGCCACCCGCAGTTTACGGATGATGCTTTTGTATTCGATGGCGGTATAACCGCGCTTCATCACCGCCAGCACCCGGTCGGCGCCGGCCTGCACCGGCAGATGCAGATGGGAGACCAGCTTGGGCACCTTGGCGTAGGTGTCGATCAGGCGCTGGGTCATTTCCCGCGGGTGGGAGGTGGTGTAGCGGATGCGTTCGATGCCGGGCATCTCGGCGATGTACTCGATGAGCATGGCCAGGTCGGCGCTCTCGCCGCCGAACTCGCCCCGGTAGGCATTGACGTTCTGCCCCAGCAGGGTCACTTCCTTCACCCCTTGCTGGGCCAGGCCGGCCACTTCGGTGAGGATGTCCTCAAAGGGGCGGGACACCTCGGCGCCCCGGGTATAGGGGACGATGCAGAAGGTGCAGAACTTGGAACAGCCTTCCATGATGGAAACGAAGGCGGTGGCCCCCTCCACCTTGGCCGGGGGCAGGGCGTCGAACTTCTCGATTTCCGGGAAGGACACATCCACCGCCGCCTTGCCCTGACTCTTCCGCTCGGCAATCAGCTGGGGCAGGCGGTGCAGGGTCTGGGGACCGAAGACCACGTCCACATAAGGCGCCCGGGCCACAATGGCGGCACCTTCCTGGCTGGCGACACAGCCACCAACGCCGATCACCAGATTGGGATTGAGCTTCTTCAGGTGCTTGACCCGCCCCAGGTCGTGGAAAACCTTCTCCTGGGCCTTTTCCCGCACGGAACAGGTGTTGAAGAGAATGATGTCCGCCTCTTCGGGGTTGTCGGTCTTTTCCAGGGGTTCGGACTGGTTCAGCACATCGGCCATCTTGTCCGAGTCGTACTCGTTCATCTGGCAGCCGAAGGTTTTGATGTAAAGCTTTTTGGACACGATAACGTCGAAATTCAGAGGGATCGTGTGACCACGTAGTAGCGGGCCAGTTCGATCAATTGGAATAGGAAGAAGTGGGCTGCCCGGGAGCAACCATCGCGGGAGCACTGGGCTGGGGCAACGGCTGAGGTGGCAGGAGCTTGGGATTGAGGGCAGCGATTTCGTCGGCCGTGAGTATCCAGACGCGGAACAGGTCACCGTTCATATCAACCAGGTAACGCACCTTCAATGGACTGGCCAAATCCCGCAAAGCCTGGGGGAAAACCAGTAGATTGTCCCGCCCCCGGATCAGAAGCCCCGGGGCCAGACGGTAGGTATATTTACTGATCACCACCTGATTGCCGTCGATCGCCCCCATCTCACCATAGGCCGCCTGGGGGGGAATAACCCGGACAATGACCTGAGCCCGGCAGACTCCGGCCGCCCCCAGAAGCGCTAGCAGGCAAACAAGACGGGAAAATCGACGAAAATTCATCGCATTATTATACACAACCCCTCATTACCCCCGGCACGACCCAACAACAGCATGCAGGACTTCGCATCACTCACCGACGGGCGGACTTGCTGCTGCTTGACCATTCTGGGGCGGAACGATAGAATCGCGCACCTTGACTTCCCTAGCCGCCCCTGGGAAGCAAAAGGTGATGTAGCTCAGACGGTTAGAGCGATGGATTCATAACCCATAGGTCGGCAGTTCGATTCTGCCCATCACCACCAAAGACACTATGCAAAAGGCCCGCACAATGTGCGGGCCTTTTGCTTTTACAGCCGCAGAATTATGGAAGGAAGATCGGGGCGGCAACCCCGCCCGCCCTTCCTTCACGAATCAACGCAGCGCCAATCCTTCAGCAATGATCTTCGGCGTAATGAACACCAGAAGCTCCACCTTTTCCCGGTCAGTACTGGTGTTCTTGAAGAGGAAACCGACATACGGCAAGTCTCCCAGGAAGGGAATGCGGCTCACGGAACGGTTTTCCGTCTCTTCGTAAATACCGCCGATCACCACAGTGCCTCCGTTATCGACCAGGACATCGGTCTTGATATGCTTGGTCTTGATGGCGATGGTGCCCCCCGCCAAGGTTGTGTCAGGCACATCCTTGTTGATGTCCAGAGCCATCATCACCCGACCATCCGGAGTAATCTGTGGCTTGACCTTTAGGGACAAGTTTGCCTTCTTGAAAGCCACGGCCGTGGCCCCGGCACTGGTTGCCTGCTGATAAGGAATTTCCACCCCTTGCTCGATCAAAGCTTCGGTCTGGTCTGAGGTCATGACTCGCGGACTAGACACCACCTTACCCTTGCCATCGACTTCCAAGGCTGACAACTCAAGATTCAGGAAGCGAGTTGCGCTGGGGTTGAAGAGGATGAGGGAAAAAGCCCCCGGCTGAGAACCCTTAATCGAGGTTGCCGGCAAATTAACACTAGTCGCAGAGTTATTCCGGGTGGTGCCGTCAGCGATGTAATTTGGCACCGTACTTGTTTGCCCCGTGTGGTAAGCGGTGTCATTAAGAGATCCGCCAATCCGGCTCTGAATGCGGTTCGAGCCAGAAACTACACTGCTCACATCGTGGAAACCTAGACGGGCACCAAGATTCTTGCTGAAGCTGTCACTCGCTTCAACGATACGAGCCTCAATCATTACCTGACGCACAGGAATGTCTATCTTGGCGATCAGCTTGCGCAACTCCTCCAAACGACCAGGTGTGTCTTGTATAAATAGAGTATTAGTCCGGGGATCAATTACCGCACTACCCCTCTTCGACAGAATACGCTGCTTCTCATCCGTCAGAATTTTTTGGAAGGCCTCAGCTCGCTGATAGTTTAGCTGGAAGCTCTCGGTCTTGAGAGGTTCTACATCGCTAATCAACTGCTTAGACTGAAGCTCCAATTCCTCTTTCTTCAGCAATTCGTCCTTTGGCGCAATCAGCAGCACATTGCCGCGCTTGCGCTTGTCCAGACCACCTCTCTCAAGGATCAGGTCAAAGGCTTGATCCCAAGGCACATTCTGCAAACGCAGACTGATAGAGCCATTTACTGTATCGGACATGACTACGTTGTAGCCAAACTCCTCGCCCAAGGTCTGCAGCAATTGTTTGATTGGGGTATTCTGAATATTCAGGGAAATGCGATCACCGCCATAGTCTGTCGCAGAGGCTGACTTGGTTAACTTGTTGGGATCTTCGGCCACCCGCTTTACTTCAACCACAAACTGGTTATCGGCTTGATACGCCTGGTGTTCCCAAAGACCATTCGGGCTGATAACTAGACGGGAGTTACCTCCTTGCACAGATGCCACGATGGCAGACACGGGGGTACCGAAATCAGCCACATCAAATTTGCGCCTCAGATTTTCCGGCAAGGTTGCCTTGAGAAAATCGACCACAAGCTCCTGTCCTTGCTGGCGGATATCGATTCCCATATTGGGGTCGCTGAGTTCAACAACAATACGCCCTTCACCACGCTCTCCCCGGCGGAAATTGAGGTCACGCACAGCGTGCGAAACAGGGGAAAAAGTCTTTTCGGCAAAGACGGCGACCTTTCCTCCTACCGTCTCTGGCCCCTTGATGGCAGACAAGGTGATGTAGAGTTGCCCATCGACCAGCTTGGCTTCGTGAGTCATTGGTTGATTCAGGTTCAGCACCAGCCGCGTTCTGTCACCAGACTGGACCACATTGACACTACGCAAGCCACCACTACTGACGGGCTCCACTGTTTTGCCAAGGCCATTGGCAGTATTCAGGAAGTCAAAGGCGATGCGAGCCGGATTGGCGACGCTGAAACTGGGAGGAACCTCACTCAGGGGCTGCTTCAGTGCAACTTTAAGCGTTACCGAGTCACCCAGCGGAGCCACGTTCAGCGTATCAATGGTGTTGTCAGCAGCTGATGCAGACACCATTCCGCCCAGCACCAGCACACTCCAGGCACACAATGCGCCACACAATTTTTGGAAAGTCATTTTCCGGCTCCCTGTTCCTGCAGATGCAAAGCGCTAACCCGTTCAATCCAGTCACCCGAGGAATCCTGCACGAGTTCCCGCACCGACAATTCAGTCTCGGTCAGGCTGGTGATAATCCCAAAGTCCTGCCCGATATAATTCCCAATCTTTACCTGATGCACAGCACCGTCCGCCAGAATCAAGGCATTCGGCATTTTCCCGCGCTGCAGGAACCCCACATATTTCAACGACTCCAGCGGGAAGGACTCCAGGGGCTCCTTGGGCCGATTGAAGTCGGGCCGCAAACCACCGCCACCCTTCTTGTGCTCTGGCTCTAGCTTCGCCACACGGAATGGGTCGATCAGGCTCGCTGCCTCATAGCTGACCGGCTCGTACGGCTTTACATCGGGCAGAGGAGGAATCTTGCCGCGCAGATTTTTTGAGGACTCGGCCATCCAGGCTCGCAGATCATCATGATCGCTCTCCCCGCACCCTGGCAGCAGACCCAGCAAGGAAACAGCTAGAAGGCAGGCAAAAAACTTGCTCATTTCTTCCCCCCCCCGCGCTTCTTGTTCTTCGCCAACTCCTCTTCATCAAGGTAACGGAAGGTTTTTACCGTGGCATCCAATACCAGGGTTCCATCCTTGCCTGCAGGCGGCGCAATGACAATATTGTTGAGGGTGACAATCCGGGGGAGCTTACCAATATCAGAAGCAAACGCACCGAAATCATGATAACTACCAGTCAGACGCACCGTAACAGGCAGTTCCGCATAGAAATCGCGCACCACCTCGCCTCCCGGCCGAAACAACTCAAACGACAAGCCACGACCTAGGCCAGCTTGGTTGATTTCCACCAGCAGCGCTTCGACCTCAGCTTTATTCGGCAACTGCTTCAGCAGGGCACCGAAGGAACGGTCGATCTCGTTCAGTTGCTGCTTGTACAGATCTAGATTGATGGCCTGCTGTTTCTTATTGACGAACTCATCCTTGAGCTTGGTTTCTTCCTGACGACGACCATCCAGCGTCTCAAGCTGTTCGCTCCAGAACAAAAACCATCCGCCCACCAAAATCCCGACAAATAAAGCAAACAACACTGTTACTCGGGGAATTACCGGCCAAGCTCCGACATCATTAGGATTGAGACTCTGAAATTCCTCGGCAATCCTCTTGAAGTCGAAGGCCGGCAAGGAAATTTTTGGTTTCATCAGGGTTTCTCCTTCTTCTGCTCAGGATTGCCCCGGGTCAGCATCACCGTCATGCCGAATTCACTGAGTCGCCTTCTGTTGACGTCCACCGCCTTGATTTCCAGGAGATTTGGCCGCTCCAGCCAAGGCGACGCTTCCAGATTCCGCATCAGGGTAGAAACCCGTGCATTGGACTGGGCATAGCCTGCCAAGGTCACCTTGGCCCCATCCTGGCGGATGGACTTGAG
Source organism: Azospira sp. MPR-E4 (assembly GCF_058809645.1). Classification (NCBI taxonomy): domain Bacteria; kingdom Pseudomonadati; phylum Pseudomonadota; class Betaproteobacteria; order Rhodocyclales; family Rhodocyclaceae; genus Azospira; species Azospira sp. MPR-E4. Next base: position 57,905 of record NZ_JBXAST010000015.1, read on the forward strand.
GTAAATCCCCTCAGGTATCTGCACAGTCAGTTCCGAAAGCAACCTCACCGCCTCGGCACGGTCCCGCTGCAGTGATTCAATCACCCGCTTCCGGGCCAACAGGGCCTGGGTCTGCTCCTTAAGGCGCTTGATTTCATCGATCTGCTTATCCAGCGCTTTGACCTCCTTTTTCAGGAAGTCATTCTTTTCCTCCTGGAGGCTGATATACCCACCGATCACCGTGTAGACCAGAAACACGATCAACGCTGCCAGCACGGAAATCATTCCGGCCAGGGCGTAGAACTGCTGACGCCTAGCCTTGCGCTTTTCTTCCCGATGGGGAAGCAGATTGATACGGATCATTCTTCGAACCTCCGCAAGGCCAGCCCGCAGGCCACTACCAACGAAGAGGCATCATTGACCAGGTTGCGCGGCCGGACGCGGTCCGAGACGGACATGCCGGCGAAGGGATTGGCGACCAGGCAGTTGACCTGGGTCCGAGTGGCCACCACTTCGTCCAGCCCGGGAATGGCCGCACATCCACCGGCCAGGACCAGATGATTGACCTGGTTGTACTGGGTGGAAGTGAAGAAGAACTGCAGGGCCCGGGAGACTTCCAGCGCCAGGCTTTCCATGAAGGGACGCAACAGTTCGGCTTCGTAGTTCTCCGGCAGGCCGCCGTTGCGTTTGGCTGCATCGGCCTCTTCGAAGCTCATGCCGTACTGGCGGACGATGTCCTGGGTCAGCTGGGCGCCACCGAAGGCCTGCTCCCGGGCATAGACCTGCTGACCATTTCGCATCACGGTCAGGTTGGTGACGTTGGCGCCGATATCCACAATCGCCACCACCTGGTTCTTTCCCTGGTCCGGCAACTGGCGCTCGATCAGTTCGAAGGCGGCGAGGGCGGCATAGGACTCCACGTCCATGACCGCTGCCTTGAGCCCGGCTGCTTCGGCCACGGCCACCCGGTCTTCCACCTTTTCCTTGCGGGAGGCGGCAATCAGCACTTCCACCTCATCCGGCGAGGACGGGGCGGTACCGATAACCTGGAAGTCCAGGTTCACTTCCTCCAGGGCGAAGGGAATGTACTGGTTGGCCTCGGATTCGACGAGTACTTCCAGTTCTTCTTCCCGCTGTCCGGCCGGAACGATGATCTTCTTGGTGATGACGGCCGCGGCCGGCAAGGCCATGGCTACCTGACGGGTGGAAGTACCCATGCGTTTCCACGCCCGCTTGACGGATTCCGCCGCGGCTTCCAGATTGACGATATTGCCATCCGCAATGACGTCCCGGGACAGCACTTCGATGGTATATCGCTCGACGCGGAAACCATCCTTGGCATTACCGGAAAGCTCGACCATCTTGACGGCGGACGAACTTATGTCCAGACCGATCAAGGGCTTGGCCTTCGGATTGAATATCGAGAGGTCGAGCTGCAAACCGGACTCCCCAAAAAAGTCCCTTTAAATATATATAGTTAGGGACAATACAGATAATTTACTTTAGATGCTAGCAGCAACTATAGAGCATGTAAAGCGAATTAACCCCGGCAAAAGGGCCGGCGTATAATCCGCGTTTCCCGTCGTTACAGGTCTGCCCCTTTGCCTGCCCTGCCCGCCCTCCCCCCGGCCCTGCGCTGGATTCTCTTTCCCGTCTTCATCGTCGCCGGACTCGCCGTCATCGGTGCCGCCCTGGCGGGTATGGTGCTGATCCTGGCCTATCCCAACCTGCCTTCTCTGGAAGTCCTCACCGATTACCGGCCGAAGATTCCCTTACGTGTTTACTCGAGTGACGGCGCCCTGATCGGTGAATTCGGCGAGGAGCGTCGGGCCCTGGTGCGCATCCAGGACGTGCCCCCGGTGATGAAGCACGCCATCCTGGCGGCCGAGGACGAGCGCTTCTACCAGCACGGTGGCGTGGACACCCTGGGGGTGTTGCGGGCGGCGGTGGCCAACCTTTCCGGCGGCGGCAAGCGCCAGGGAGCTTCCACCATCACCATGCAGGTGGCGCGCAACTTCTTCCTCTCCAGCGAGAAGACCCTGTCCCGCAAGTTCTATGAGGCCCTGCTCTCCTTCAAGATCGAGCACAACCTCAGCAAGGACGAGATTCTCCAGCTCTACATCAACCAGATTTACCTGGGCCAACGGGCCTACGGCTTTGCCGCCGCCGCCCAGATATATTTCGGCAAGTCCCTCAACGACATCACCGTGGCCGAGGCGGCCATGCTGGCCGGCCTGCCCAAGGCCCCCTCCTCCTTCAACCCGGTGGTCAATCCCAAGCGGGCCCGCCTGCGCCAGCAATATGTATTGCGGCGCATGCACGAACTGCATTTCATCGACGACAAGCAGCACGAGGAAGCCCTAAAACAAACATTGGTGGTGAAGCGGGATGCCAACGAGTTCTCGGTGCACGCCGACTACGTGGCCGAAATGGCCCGCCAGATCGCTGCCGAACGCTTCCCCGACGACGTCTATACCCGCGGCCTGCGGGTGTACACCACCATCCTCAAGGCCGACCAGGAAGCCGCCTACCAGTCCCTGCGCAAGGGGGTCATGGACTACGACCGGCGCCACGGCTACCGGGGGGCGGAAGCCTACGCCGACATGAAGGAAGTGCAGACCGACCAGGACGAAGACCTGGAAGACCTTCTCTCCGACCATAACGACGTGGGCGACCTGCAGGCCGCCATCGTGCTGCAGGCCGACACCAAGACCGTCAAGGCCTACAAGCGGGGAGGCGAGCTAGTGGTGCTCTCCGGCGACTCCCTCAAGTTCGCCGCCCGCATGCTGGATGACAAGGCACCCCCCAACAAGCGCCTGAAGCGGGGCGCCATCATCCGCCTGCAGAAGGACGACAAGGGCAACTGGCAGATCAGCCAGCTGCCGGAAGTGGAATCGGCCTTCGTCGCCACCGACCCCCGGGACGGCGCCATCCGCGCCCTGGTGGGCGGCTTCGACTTCAGCCGCAACAAGTACAACCACGTCACCCAGGCCTGGCGCCAGCCCGGCTCCAGCTTCAAGCCCTTCATCTACTCGGCGGCCCTGGAGAAAGGCTACACCCCGGCCACCATTGTCCAGGATTCGCCCATCGTTATTCCCGCCAGCGCCACCGGCAGCACCCCGTGGGAGCCGCATAACTACGACGGCAAGTATGAAGGCCCGATGAAGCTACGCACGGCCCTGGCCAAGTCCAAGAACATGGTCTCCATCCGCGTGCTGCAGGCCATCGGCACCCAGTACGCCCAGGACTACGCCACCCGCTTCGGTTTCGACGCCGAGAAGCACCCGCCCTACCTGACCATGGCCCTGGGCGCCGGCTCCGTCACACCCTGGCAGATGGTCAGCGCCTACGCCGTCTTCGCCAATGGCGGCTACCGCATCCAGCCCTACGTGGTGCGGGACATCCGGGACGACAAGGGCAACATCCTGGCCCAGGCCCAGCCGGTGCCGGTGGGCGACGAAGGCAACCGGGCCATCGACCCGCGCAATGCCTACCTGATGGATTCCATGCTGCGCGACGTGGCCATCTTCGGCACCGCCGCCAAGGCCTCGGTGCAGCTCAAGCGCCGCGACCTGGCCGGCAAGACCGGCACCACCAACGACTACATTGACGCCTGGTTCTGCGGCTACCAGGCCACCGTGGTGGGCTGCGCCTGGGTCGGTTTCGACCAGCCGAAGAAGCTGGGCAGCGGCGAGACCGGCGGGCTGGTGTCCCTGCCCATCTGGATCAATTACATGCACACGGCCCTCAAGGACGTGCCGGAGAGCTTCCAGCCGGCGCCCGAAGGCCTGGTATCCGTGGATGTGCCGAGCGAACGCTCCAAGACCGGCACCGCCAAGGAGTTCTTCTATAGCGAAAACGTACCCGCCGAAGTGCCGCCCGAACCCAAGGATGACGGCAGCAAGCCGGTGGATTGAGCGGGAACCGCCATGCAGAACGTACTCATCATCGTGCACGCGCCGCCCTACGGCAGCGAGCGGGTGCTCTCCGCCCTGCGCCTGGCCACGGCCCTGGCCGGCAACGAAGCCCGGCCGGCGGTGCGCCTCTTTCTCATGTCCGATGCGGTGGTGGCCGGTCTGGCCAATCAGGTGGATGCGGCCGCCGGTGGCGGCCTGCGGGAGATGATCGAGGCCCTGGTGGCCCAGGGCGTACCGGTGAAGCTGTGCCGGACCTGTGCCCAGGCCCGGGGCGTGCATGAACTGCCCCTGATCGCCGGCACCGCCATCGGCACCCTGCCGGAACTGGCCCAATGGACCCTGGAGGCGGACAAGGTCCTGACCTTCTAACGGGCAGACACCTCAGAGGCGGCCATGCCGCCTCGCCCTCAGCGCAGAGGCACGGGCTCCCCGGCCTGCTCGGCAAGCAGGCGCTCCAGCTTGGCAAAGAGTTCGGCCCCGTCCCGGGTGTCGATCCAGCAGCCGTTGTCGGGGCGGAAGTGGAAGCCGCCGGAGCGGGCCGCCACCCAGATTTCCCGGGCGGCGCCGTGACGGTTGATGATCATCTTGGAACCGTCGGCAAACTCCACTTCGAGCACGCCGCCGGCACCCAGTTCGAAATCCACATCGGCCCCGCTGTTTTCCAGGCCGGCCTCGATGGCCGCCAGGGTTTTTTCCGCCAGGGCGTTGAATTCGCTTTCTTCCATATCCGATCCATTCTGCTGTGAAGGCAAGGGTTTGGGCCCTGTGCTACCATGACCGGTCACGACAAGGGCGGCCTCCTGGGGCCCTCTCCTTGCGCCCGAATTCCAAGTGAGCCGTAAGCCATGCACCTACGTTATCTGATTGCCGGCCTGCTGGCCCTGACGCTGACCGCCTGCGGCAGCAAGGGCCCCCTGGTCTATCCGCCGTCTGCCGACGGGCAGGCCCGGCCGGCACCGAACACCGGCGCCAATCCTAACATGCAGTCCCCCTCCCCTTCCCAGATACAGCCGCAATGAACTTCTTCTCCCGCAAAAACGGCGTCCTGCACGCCGAAGCCGTTGCCCTGAGCAGCATCGCCGCCCGGTTCGGCACGCCCACCTACGTCTATTCCCGGGCCGCCCTGGAAGCCGCCTACGGCGAGTTCCGCGATGCCCTGGCCGCCCATCCCGCCGGTGCCGGCGGCCTGGTCTGCTACGCCGTCAAGGCCAACTCCAACCTGGGCATTCTCAGCCTCTTCGCCCGCCTTGGCGCCGGTTTCGACATCGTTTCCGGCGGCGAACTGGAACGGGTCCTGGCCGCCGGCGCCGAGGCCGGCAAGGTGGTCTTCTCCGGCGTCGGCAAGACCGAAGCGGAAATGGCCCGGGCCCTGGAAGTGGGCATCCGCTGCTTCAACGTCGAGTCCGTGCCCGAACTGGACCGCCTCAACGCCGTCGCCGTGCGCCTGGGCAAGAAAGCCCCCCTGAGCCTGCGGGTCAATCCCAATGTGGATGCCAAGACCCACCCCTATATTTCCACCGGCCTCAAGCAGAACAAGTTCGGCGTCGCCTACGAGGATGCCCTGGCCCTCTACCGCCGCGCCGCCAGCCTGCCCGGCATCGAGGTCACCGGCATCGACTGCCACATCGGCTCCCAGCTGCTCGACGCCGCCCCCTTTGCCGAAGCCCTGGACAAAGTGCTGGCCCTGGTGGACCAGCTGGCCGCAGCCGGCATCCGCCTGCACCACATCGACCTGGGCGGCGGCCTCGGCATCCGTTACCTGGACGAAGCGCCGCCCCGGGTGGCCGATTACCTCACCCCCCTGCTGCAGAAGCTGGAAGGACGCGGCCTGCAGGTCATCCTGGAGCCGGGCCGCCGTCTGGTGGGCAATGCCGGCCTGCTGCTGACCAAGATCGAGTACCTGAAGCCGGGCGAGGAAAAGAACTTCGCCATCGTGGACGCGGCCATGAACGATCTGATGCGCCCCGCCCTTTACGATGCCTACCACGACATCGTCGAAGTGGCTCCGGGCAATGCCGCCAAGGCCAGCTACTCCATCGTCGGCCCCATCTGCGAATCCGGCGACTTCCTCGGCCACGGCCGGGAACTGGCGGTGGTGCCGGGCGACCTGCTGGCGGTGATGTCCGCCGGCGCCTACGGTTTCTCCATGAGCTCCAACTACAACACCCGCCCCCGGGCGGCCGAGGTCATGGTGGACGGGGACCAGGTGCACCTGGTGCGCCGCCGCGAGACCGTGGCCGAGCTGTTCGCCCTGGAAAGCCCCCTGCCCTGACCCCCGCGGGTGCCGCGGCAAAATGTCGCAGCGGCACCCCACATCCC